>JAKFXM010000099.1 GCA_021731385.1 Methanobacteriota archaeon | reverse complement strand
AAAAAGCGAAAGAGAAATATTGGAAAACATCAATCCAATATTTTTAAAATCTATTAGTGGAAACCCCCAATCAAAATCTAAACTAATAAAGGGCGATAATCTTGCAGTTATGAAACATTTGATTGAAAAATATGGATTAAAAGGGGAAATAGATTTAGTGTATATTGACCCCCCATTTTCAACAAATAACATTTTCAGAATGAGCAAAGATAAGGCAAATTCAATAAGTCGCAGTAATGGGGATAATATTGCTTATGATGACTCTTTAATTGGTCCAGAATTTTTAGAGTTTATACGAGAACGGCTGATATTATTAAGAGAATTGCTATCGGAGAAAGGTTCAATTTATGTTCATATAGACTACAAGATAGGACATTATATTAAGGTTTTAATGGACGAAATATTTGGCAAAAAAAACTTTCTAAATGACCTAACAAGGATAAAGTGCAATCCAAAAAATTTTGAGAGAAAAGCATACGGAAATGTTAAGGATATGATTTTATTTTATTCAAAAACTGGAAACCATATCTGGAATAGTCCAAAAGCACCAATGTCTGAAGAAGATGTGGAAAGATTATTTAAAAAAATAGATAAAGATGGGCGAAGATACACTACAATTCCATTACATGCCCCAGGAGAAACAATGAATGGTCAGACGGGGCAATCTTGGAGAGGAATGATGCCTCCAAAAGGAAGGCATTGGAGGAGTTCTCCATCTGTATTGGAAGAATTGGATAAGCAGGGTTTAATCGAATGGTCAAAAACAGGAGTTCCACGAAAAAAGATTTATGCAGATGAAAAAGATGGAAAGAAAATTCAAGACATTTTAGAATTTAAAGATTTACAAACCCCTTCATACCCTACCGAAAAAAATTTGGAATTGCTTAAATTAATTGTAAATGCGTCCTCTAATACAGACAGTCTTGTTTTGGATTGTTTTTGTGGCTCTGGAACAACACTGAAAGCCGCACAAGAATTAGGCAGAAACTGGATAGGTATAGACAAATCAGAAGAAGCGATAAATGTTGCATTGGAAAGATTAACACCAAAACAAAAGACCTTAATTATAGAAGATGAATTTGAATATTTGGAACAAGTAAGCAACTCTGAAAATATTGAGATAACTTTACAATCGGAACACCCCCTAAAAAAGGAGATTCTAAAACAGGAGATTATTACAGAGTAAGAAAAAACTACGGCGACATGTTAAAAATAGATGAAATATTCCCCAGAAAAAAGGGGCAGAAAAGGGTGGCAGAATTCCTCCTGAGAAATGCAATTAGGATTTCTGAGGATGGAAAACTCCTTGTTGGAGAGGTGGAAATTCCGCATACCGCAATTTCAAGGGTTTTGGGTGTTGACAGAAGGCTTATAAATGCAACAATTTCTTCAATAATGAAAAACCCGGAATTGAAAAAAATCTTTGGAAAATTAAGTTCAACCCTCCTACTTAAAGATGTTGCACCAGACCTTGGATTTGGTGCAATTGAGATAATCCCGACAGATGCATCCTCCAAGGGAATAGTTGCAGGAATTACAAAGATAATCTCGGATAAGGGAATCAGCATAAGGCAGATTACTGCTGACGACCCGATGTTTGCAAATGCAGAGATGACGATAGTTACGGAAAAGCCGATACCAAGAAATCTTATAGACGAGATGCTGAAAATAAAAGGGGTAAAGAAGGTTATCGTGCTGAGTTAGCATCTATGTCTTATTTCCCAAATCAGAATATATATTGCTGGATACTCCAATTATATTTATGGGCCTGGGTGATATTGAAAAATTTATTAAAGAGATTGATGTAAAGAATATTCGCATAAGCCCCAAAGTTAAAGATAAACTCTTAGATAGAAATTTATCAACAGAAACAATATTACAACATTTAAAGGAAAACCAATATGATGGAATCATAAAGCAAGACGAAGATGAATATATCATAATAATAAAATTGGACGCACTTCATGATCTGGTTATCATACTCCGTAAAGATAGAGGCTCCATAAACATAAAGACATCATTTTTACAGGACAAGAAAAGGAGATTTAGAGAGGGATGGAGATGAAAATTATAAAGGCAAAGGTTGATTATGATAGTGTAGAGGATATTTTTTATGGTCGTCCAATGAAAAGGAATTATAAGGAATCAATTTTGGTGAATAACCTTATCTTAGACCTAAATGATAAGGGAGAAGTGGTTGGAATTGAGGTAATGGATTTCGCTAAATTGCTCCACGTTCCCAAGGATTTCCTATTTCACCTTAATAAAGGCAGAATAGGGGTACACATCAATGAGGAATCTATCAAGTTTACTGCAGAGTTGTTTGGTGTATTTAGAAATAAGGAAAGAGAAAGTTTTTTAGATTTTGAAAGAGAGAATACCTATGGAATCTCTCCATCGTCATTAGTTGCTCCAATAAATAAAGGGGGTAAAGGAGGTTATTGTTCTAAGTTAGCATCTATTTCTTAATCTCTCCCAAGTCTTCCGTTTTTCTTTAGATAGAAATGTATTTACAAATGCATTTGCTTCTTCAAGCCATGTTAGTCTCATTTCTGGAGAAAGGTTATATGTTTGTTCTAATTTTTCCTTATCTAGAGTAAAACAAAATCTCCCCCTACCTTCTTTTCTCATTTTTAACCCGAATCAGCGACTTTGTCGCTGATTGGGCCCGAATTTGCTGAAAGCAAATTGGGTATAGCTGAGCGATGAAATCGCTCAGATATATGTCGGAGAACCTTTGGTTCTCCGCCACACCCAAAAATCGCTCTGCGATTTTTCGGGCACAAAAATTCGCAGAGCGAATTTTTCTTGTCCTCTCCAATTCATCCAATGCCTTTATGTCTGCAATGTCCTGTTCCCTTGCAGAGATACATTTTAATTTCTTTAGGTCTTCAATAGAGACTATAGGTATATTGATGTCTTTAACCCTAATCATCTTTCTATTGTGATATGCCTTATTGAAATCTATTGGTTCATCTATAAAAATATCAATAATCTCAAATGGTCTTTTTGGCTGGTAAAAGGAAAAAAACCTTCATACCCTTCTCCTTTTTCCATTTTTCCCTATTTTTTGGGTCAACAAGGTCTAACGCCTCTACAGGAACCTTTGGTTTATATCCAAGTGATTCAAGAGCATTTATAAATTTGATTAGATTTTTTTCACATAAATATACCATGAGATCCAAGCCTGCAGTTAATCTAACAACGCCATGGAGGACAAGGGCAATTCCACCTACAACTAGATATTTTACGCGTCTTTTACTTAATTCCCTGAAAACATCTTCATAGTACCTTCTTTATCAAAATTTTTCTCATGTTGCTCTTGGATATCCACTCAGACCAAGTGCTATTCCCCTTATTATTAGATATCGGGCACCAGACCTTGATAGTATAGACCGAAATCATTCAAATCAAATAGCATCAAATTTGTATCTTCTGTCTTTTCCTTAAAGCTTTTGGAAAAAATAGCATAATTTTGAGAATGAGTAGCAGTCTCCAAGTTCCTTAAGACCACCATCTCTGTCTATGAATTTCATAACATTCACTTGGTATATTATTCACTTGGTGAATATAAATATTTTTCACATACCCTAATACTACATATATTAATACTTTAAAATTAATGTCTTTTACTGTGATTGGGTGATATTCGTTACAATAACGAAAAACCTTATAAAATAAATGAAATTCGTTACAATAACGAAAAGGTAAATGGGCGATTTTCAGAAACATTTGGAATTGGCAAAAGAGAAGTTCAGAGCAACAGTTAATGCCTATTATAACAAACAAAGCACAGTAGTGGGGGATTTAGGCATAAAGGTTGTGGAACAGTTAGTTGAAGCGGATGCTGCCAGAAACAATGAACATTTTGGGGATCACCAAAGCAGACATGAATATTCCAACAAAAATTTTCCTTTTGAGATCAATAAAGCCATGAGAAAGATATGGTTTGCTTATGGCGATTTGGGTTATGATGGCAGTAATGGCAAAAGAGCAAAGGAAGTAATGGATAATCTTAAAATAATAATTGAATTCTTTGAGAAAAGATTTGGAGTAATTATCTCATGAAAAGAATACTTAAAAAAATAGCAAAAGAACTTTCGGTTATAGAGAACATAAATGCCATTATCCTTTATGGAAGTTTTGCTAGAGGCGAATATACCTCAAGGTCAGATATTGACTTATTTATACTTACAACAGAGAATAAAACTCAAAAGAGAATACAAGAGAAGATCATAGAACTTGAGTTTGAGATAGGTAGAAATATCCAACCAACAATAAGGACAATAAAAGAATTGCAAAAGACAGATACCGGTTTATTACAAAATATCTTTCAGGAAGGTAAGGTGCTATATCTTGGAGAACCCGCAGATATACCATCCGCTACATTACTACAACAAAAACCTTATCTAGTTTACTCTTTCCAAATAACTACTTTAGCCCAGAAAGATAAGGCAAGGTTCAACAGGCAACTTTACGAACAAACAAGAAAAGGATACAAGTATAAAGGCTTATTACAGGAGATAAATGGTAAGAAACTCTCTGCTGGCTGCGTAATGGTTCCGAATATGCAAAGGGGAAAGATAGAGAAATTCTTTAAAAAATTTAAGGTCAGGTTTGAGCAGTTAAAGGTGTGGAAATAATAGATAAAGAATTATACCTTTTTCCTCAACCTCTCAATAATCTCATCCCTGAAAACATTTATGAATGGGGAGG
>JAKFXM010000131.1 GCA_021731385.1 Methanobacteriota archaeon | reverse complement strand
ATGCAAATTTGGCAGATGGAGCCCTGGAGAATTCTGAACTTGCATTAATCCTTACCGAGTGGGATGAATTCAGCAATCTTGATTTCAGCAAGATGAAGGAAAAAATTGTTATTGATGCAAGAAATGTTGTTAAGAACAGGAATGGCATTGATTATGAAGGGCTCTGCTGGTGAAGATCTTCTGCAAGAACCTCTATTCCACTTTCAACAATCCTGAACTCCAATTCCATTCCTTCAGGAAGGAATTTATGCTTGTGAATAATTGCAAACCTTGAATCATTGCTTCTTTCCAGTTCTATGATTACCTTTGCCCAGTATTTCACTATGTCGCTACCTACAGGAACAATCCTCCCTGTATCTATATTAGTGTAAACTTGGTTTGTAATCAGAATGGGAATATCATATTTTCTCGCAATCCTGAGAAGTTGTGCTAATTGCCTTCCAAGTTCCTTTATATCCTTGTCTTCTTCAAGCCTGTAAAGGACTGCAATTGAATCAACAACAATTAGGCTCGCTTTTACCTGCGGGACGATGTCGCTCAGTTTTTTTATTGCAATCTTCTGCTCGTCAAAGTCTGTTGGCTCAATCAGCATGAGATTCTTCAGAACCTCATTAATTTTATTGCCTGAAATCTGCTTCAGCCTTTCGACAGAAAAACCGCCTTCGGGGTCTATGTAGATGACCTTACCAAGAGAAGAAGCATTTACCGTAGCCATCAGGGCGAGATTTGTCTTTCCGGAGCCCGGTTCCCCATAGATGTGAGTTATATTTCTTGGCAATAGTCCACCACCAAGCAGGATGTCGAATTTTTCGTGAATTTTTATCATCATTATAAACTCTTATTACAGATATAAATCCAATTCATCCATACCGCTCAAAAAATTTCTCGCATAATTCGAGTAGTTCAGTCTTGTCCTTCATCCCGCTCTTTTCGAAATACTCCCTGATTACGCCCTTGTTAATCTGCAGTTTTTCAATTCTTATCTCCTCGCTATTTATTTTTGGAATTACATTCACATCAAGTATCTCAAATTCACTATACCCTTCTTCCCAGTCATGCCTTATGTCAAGATAATCCCCTTCAACATTGACATCAAGGTTTATCTGAAGGCATTTCTTGCCTGAATTTTCCCTGATGAGTTTTTCGATATAGGAATTAATTTCAGCAGGGGTTTTCTTTCCGATATTTTCAGAAATTTTGATCATTTCAGCAGAATTGACACTTATAAATTCCGGATTTCCAAAATCCAAATTTCGGAATACGATAAAGCCATTTTCATTTTTCCATTCGTTGAAACTTATCCTCTCCGTGCTGCCTACAGAATAGGCAGGTGTAATGTCTGAAATTTCCCTTATCTGCTGGTGCTTGTGTGAATGTCCTATAAGAATCAGGTTATATTTCTGTGCTACACCCCGAAGAACTTGCAGGGAGATTTCAAATGGATCGATATAATGTGCAATTCCCTGATGGATGCAGAGAATATTCACATCATTATTTCCGGTTTCGTTAGAAATTTTTTCAAGTTCCTCTTCAGCAAGTTTTCTGTTTCTTATGTACTGAAATCCGTGAATTCCTACGGTTTTGTTGTTAATATTTAGTGAAATATGCGGATTTTCGGTTGTAAGAACATGAATATTCCTGTGAATTTCAGAAAACAGCGGGGTGTAGGAAGTCCCAAGATGACCCTCAATCTCATGATTTCCTACGCATAGGACAACATTCGTGGAGTCTGCAATCTTCATGAAATTCCGGATTGCTATCTGCATGCTCTTCGGATCGGGTCTTGTATGGTGGAATAAATCACCACAGAGTATAAGGATGTCTGGCTTTAATTCAATTGCTTTTTTTATTGCTTCCCTGAACACATTTTCATAGTCCCTAAGCCTCTGCAATTTCAGTCTATGCCTGTAGCCAAGATGGCAGTCAGAGATGCAACAAAGTGTAGTCATATTATAGATTAAGATAACATCCAATTTAAGAGTAGGGTTGATAAGGGCATGTGGCTGAGAGGCTAAAGCCTCTCAGACATATGTCAGAGCCCTCTGGGCTCTGCCACATGAAGTGCCCTTATTGGTAGTCAAGAGATGCAGCAGATTGTAGTCATTTCTTATAACTTTATCTTCTACCCAATAAAACCCCCAGCACAACACATAGGTAAGGTATTCCTCATAAATCAAAACCGGCGCAGTCATTGGATAATATAAAAATTTTTCTATCCATTTATTGTATCTCCTTAATCTTTTCCAAAACCATGGTATCAGTGATCTTAGTCGCTGGATACTGCCCCTTACTATCCTTCTCATATGCCTTTACCATATCCCAGATTGTAAGAAGCGCTGTAGAAACCCCGAAAAGAGCCTCCATCTCTACGCCTGTTTTTGCACCCGCCTTAACGGTCACTGTTGCTTTTATGCCATTTGAAAGAATCCTGAAATTTACATCAACGGAGGTGATTGGAATTTGATGACAATATGGAATCATTTCCGGGGTTTTTTTAACTGCAAGAATTGCAGAGATTTTTGCAGTATCCAGAGCATCGCCCTTCCCGATTTTTTTCCTTCTTATTAAATCTATAGTGGACCTTTTTAGTTTGATTTTTCCTGATGCTGATGCAATTCTTAAAATATCGGGCTTCTGGGTTATGTCTATCATCGTAGATTATTTATGATTTTGTCTAAAAATTCTGTTGCGTATGTGGCTTGTCCTAAGGAAATTCCACCATCCCCGCAGGGAACCTTCTCATGCTGTAGGAATTTAAGTTTGTTTCTTTTTACTTCATTTGCAATAGTTCTTACGATAAGGTCATTATATGCAACACCGCCAGATATTCCGATTGTGTTGATTTTATTCTTCTTCGCGGTTCTTATTGCAATCTTTGCAAATCCCTTTGCAATAGCCATCTCTGCAGAAAGAGCAATGTCCGGAATTTTATAATTTTTCTCTTTTAATTGAAGAACCCTTTGAAGTATTTTTGTCGTATCCAGTATGTTATTTTTTATAGAAACCGGAAAATCAATCAGTTTTGTGCCTTTATTTCCGACACCTTCCAATTTCATAGCAGGTTCGCCTTCATAGCTGCGGTAACTGCATATCCCGAGAAGTGAGGAAATTGCATCAAGGACCCGTCCTGCTGATGTTGTTCTCTGCACATTTATATTATTTTGCAATTGTTTTATCACTATCTCAATTTCCCCGTTTCCATATTTGAAGAATAATTTATTTTTAATTAGAATCTTTTTTAATTCGGTTGAATTATGGCAATCATACAAAATTCCTGCAACCATTCTTGCAGGATAATAAACTGCCATATCCCCTCCGGGCATTTTCTGCTCTTCAAGGTGTCCTACCCTTTCAAATTTTCCGTTTTTGTATGTAATAACCTCACCGCCCCACAATTTCCCGCCGTTTCCATATCCTGCGCCGTCACAACAGATCCCCACAATTTCATCAATTCCGTGTTCGGCAGCAAGGGATGATAAATGGGCATAATGGTGCTGGATCCGGACTAAAGGTATTTTAAATTTCCTTGAAAATTCCTCTGCAATTCTGGTTGTATGAAAATCGGGATGTAAGTCACAAGCAATAGCATCTGGTTTGAAATGTGTGATATTGATCAGGTGATCTATTGAGTCCTTCAAAAATCCGGCCGTTTCCGGGGTTTTTACATTCCCTATGTGCTGGCTTAAGAATGCCGAATTCCCTTTAACGACACATGCGGTGGCATTGAGTTCTGCACCCATGGCCAGAACATTAACATTCGAATTGTTTTCAACATCTATCGGTAATGGAACAAAGCCTCTGCTTCTCCTGATAAATGTTTTTTTATTGTTCACAAGCTTTATAACAGAATCGTCGCATCTGTTTTCTATTTCAAGATTGTTCAGAAGGAAAAAATCCGCAAAATTCGTTTGTAATGCCCCCTCATTTTCAACAAGCATGGGTTCTCCAGGGATATTTGCGGAGGTCATAACAAGCGGTTCTTTTATTTTATCAAAGAGTATTGAATGAAGCGCGGTGTATGGTAGTAATACCCCCGTATTATCCAAGCCGGGAGAGACAAATTCAGAGAGATAAAAATTCTCTGATTTTTTTACAACCACGATAGGCCTTTCCCTTGACATTAATAATTTTTTTTCATTACTGTTAACATCCGCAAATTTTTCCACTATCCCCAAATCAGAGCACATAACGGCAAATGGCTGCTGTGGCCTATTTAGCCTTTTTCTTAACCTTTTTACCGGATTGTCGTCTGTTGCATTGCAGGCTATATGCATACCGCCTATGCCCTTTATGCAGACGATTTTCCCTTTTTTCAGGAATTTGACTGCACTTTTGATCGGGTCTGGAATCCCCCCTCCTTTTTTACCCGAATCAGCCTTTAATGCTGATTGGGCATGTGGCTGAGGCTTCGCCTCAGACACGTGTCTGAGCCCTTTGGGCTCAGCCACACAAAAATTTCCTGAAAGGAAATTTTTCTTGTCTAACAAAAAATACCTTGGCCCGCAGTCAGGACAGGCAATAATCTCTGCACGAAATCTCCTGTTATATGAATTCGAATATTCACCCTCACAGTTTTTACATACCTTAAATTCTCTAAAAGAAGTATTAATCCGGTCATATGGAATTTTTCTCATTGTCGTAAATCTCGGTCCGCAGTCAGTGCATGTAGTGAAGGGATATAGATACCTTCTGTTCCTTTTATCAATGATTTCTTCAGCACAAGTGCCACATAGGG
>JAKFXM010000118.1 GCA_021731385.1 Methanobacteriota archaeon | reverse complement strand
CAAGCTTCAAGATAAATATCCAAATAAATGGATAGCCATAGTAAACAAAAGAGTAGTCGCATCTGGTAAGAGTCTGAAGAATATCGAGATTGAAGCAGAACGTAAAACTGGTGTGCCCCGGAATAGAATACCCGTGCTTTTTGTAGAGGGTGAAGTGAACATTTTATGTAAAAAATGATAAAACTATCCTTCATAGAACTAAGGGACAAAAAGCTGGAGGAGTTAGTTCCAGGTTATGGATACCTAACCAGATTGGTTTGTAATACAAAATTTAAAAAGCCCGATGGATGGACAAAAAGCTATGATGCTATTGTTGATACAGGGGCCCATACATCTATAATCCCCGTGGAGATATGGCAGGATTTGGAAACTAAAATCCTTGCTGATCATCATGTTAGGGGTATATCACCCAAAAAAGAATGTTATGTAGATATAAAAATTGCAAGAGCCAAGGTAGTCCTCTTTGATGAGGATGGTAATATAACCCCTGAATTAGAGATATTTACATATCTTGCACTGGGTGAGAACATACCACTAATATTAGGCTTCAAAACCTTATTGGATAGATTTAGGCTATGCTTTGACTACAAAGCAGATGAGGCTTGGTTAGAAGAGAAATGATCTTATGTCCTTACAAATAAACAATGAAATACAATAATTTCAAACTTATGGCAGTAGTCCTTGCCTCAGCCTTAGCCCTCTCCCTTCCAGTCAGCAGTTCAGGCGAGACCCTGGAGGAATCAGTGAATATGAATTTCATCGGAAACGCTACTTCGGGATGGACAGGTTCAGGGAAATTCGGGAATGCGTTGCAGTTTGACGGGGCGGATCATGAAACCTCATGACATAGGTTTCAAGCTTTTGAAGTCTGCGACTTCAAAATGATTATGTTAAATGAATTTAAACAATAAAAACAAAGAATTCACTTAGGATAACAATGGAATCCATAGAGGAAATCAAAAGGAAATACAAGGATGAATGGGTTTTGGTAGAGGTTCTAGAGGAGGATGAAAAGGGAGAACCAACAAAGGTAAAACTTATAGCCCATAGCAGGAACAGGGATGATACATACAAAGCAATGAAACAAGCAAAGGGGTATGTT
The DNA here is from genome assembly GCA_021731385.1 of Methanobacteriota archaeon. Taxonomy (GTDB): domain Archaea; phylum Altiarchaeota; class Altiarchaeia; order IMC4; family QMZM01; genus JAKFXM01. The sequence goes on along the minus strand of JAKFXM010000118.1, from coordinate 3,639 downwards.
TATCATTTTTGGACTGGAAAAATCCCGGCAAAAGGTTATGCTGTGGCATTTATCTTAGAATGAAGTGTATATTAGATATACGAAAATCAGTAATCCCCATAAAGGTGAGAATAGAGGGTGAAAGAGATGCCAAGAAAATAGACATGGCTTTAGATACCGGAGCAACCTATCTAATGTTACCATGGGAAATATCAGAGATTTTGGGTTATGAACCAGAACTATCCCCGGGGAGAATAAATATGATCACTGCAAGCGGTGTTGAAAAAGTTCCATTAATAACCTTAAAGGCAGTAAGTGTTCTGGGCAAAAGTGCAAATAATGTTCAGGCAATTGTTCATGATTTACCGCAAGAGAGTTATGTTGATGGTTTGTTGGGTTTATCGTTCCTCAAAAATTTTAGGATTTGTTTAGACTTCAAAAAAGGCGTTTTGGAGATAGAATAGTTAGGCACTACAAATAAGCAATGAAACCCAGAGACCCTGGAGGAATCAGTGAACATGAATTTCACCGGAAACGCGACCTCCGGGTGGACAGGTTCAGGGAAATTCGGGCAGGGAATTCAGTTTGACGGGGCGGATCATGAAACCTCATGACATAGGTTTCAAGCTTTTGAAGTCTGCGACTTCAAAATGATTATGTTAAATGAATTTATACAATAAAAACAAAGAATTTAATCAGTAGGTGATTTATAATGGATCCGATATTTGAGCGAATAAAAACGGGGGGGGAGATAGAACTCCCAAGGGAGATAATGAAAAGTTTGCATCTAGAGATAGGGGAAGAGGTTGAACTGATACTAAAGGACAGAACGGTTTTAATCAAACCCCGGAGGAGCATCGTTGATGAAATTACCGGGGCAATAGTGTTGGACCAAAAGACTGCTGAAGAAATAATAGATAGTAAAGAACTTACTATGTCAATGTGGGATTAGGATGTGGATAGAAGAAATACAAACAGGGAGTGATGTATTTATAGACGCAAACATCTTCCTCTACAACATCCTTAGAGTTGATAAGTGGTTTAACTCATGCAATCGGTTTTTGATGAGGGTCGAGAATGGAGACTTTAAGGCATTTACCTCACCAATCGTTATTGGGGAGGTTATGCATAAGTTAATGATATCTGAAACTGTTAAGGAATATGGAAAAAAAGCCCTTTGAGGTGGTGAATTTCCTAAAGAATAATCCTGAAAAGGTTAAGGAAATGGTCAAGTATAATGAGATAATCAAAAATGTTGAGGATTTGTCCATGACTATTGTAGATACATCCAAATCATCCATCATTTTAGCAAAGAAATTCGCAGAAGAATACGGATTTCTAACTAATGATGCCTTACATATAGCTGTTATGAAACAAAACAATCTTATTAATTTAGTATCCAATGACGCAGACTTTGAACGGGTTGATTGGCTCAATACGAAACTCAAAGAGTTTCGTAGCTCCGAGGCAAAGCCTCGGATTAAACTCTACAAACCCTCAAGAAGTTAGGCACTACAAAAATGCAATTAAAGGCTAATAAAGGCATTGGAATCAGAAAACCGAAGACAGAAAACGATTCAACAAAGGGTGAAATGAATTTAATCAATAAAAACAAAGAATTTAATGGGTGATTGAAAATGGAATTCAAATTTGCAAGGATGGATGTAATAGAAATCGGGTTTGTTATAGCAATAATCTTACTAATAATCTTGTTGCTCCTAACCTTCATAAAGTGATAATGATAAAAATGGATAGAGAAAAACTATCTTACATATTAATAGGATTGGCATTACTTTTGATACTAATAGCTATCCTATGGTATGGCTTAACGAATTCTCCAACAACCGAGCAGTTCATAGCTTTGCTCATCCTAAGCCCTTATCTTTTCGCTTTTGGCGTGTATGAAAGACTATCTAGAAAAGGCGAGAAAAACTATGAAAGACTTAATGATAGGATTAACGGTAACTACGAGAAGCTTAATGACAAGATTTCACAAACCAGGGAAGAATTCCAGCATGAAATGGGCGAGATTAAGCAAACCCTAGGAAGAATAGAGGGCAAATTAAATACAAAAATATGAAACTTCAACTCAACTTATGGAAACCCGCACTTTTGGCATTACTATTAGCCCTAATGCTCTCCCTTTCAATCTCATCAGAAAAGCCAAATTCCGCAGAGGAACATTCTCCGCATGGATAAATCCAGGCACTGGACTACTGCTGGAAGATTCGGCGGAGCGTTGCAGTTTGACGGGGCGGATCATGAAACCTCATGACATAGGTTTCAAGCCTTTGAAGTCTGCGACTTCAAAATGATTATGTTGATGCGGGGAACGGAATGGGTTTTAAATCCATTAAATAACAATAAAAACAAAGAATTTAATGGTGAATTAAAATGGTAGAGGAATTTGAACAAGAGCATAGATGGTGTATAAAGCACCACAAGGAGTTGGAAGAAAAGTTTTCAGGTAAATTTATTGCTGTGTTAAACAAGAATGTTGTTTCGGTTGGGCGAAACTATAGAGATGCCAATAGAAAAGCAAGAGATAAGTTCCCAAAGTCAATAGCACTAATAACATATGTCCCGAAGAAAGGGGAGGAAACGCTGTTAGTATAATGGTGTAAATATGAGGGAAATAGTATTTGACTACATGGCTTGGAGGGGACAATATATACCAATGATCCCCATAGAGTTAATAACCAAACTAGATAGGATCAGAACACATGTCATGGTTGATTCTGGTGCGACTTACTCAATCTTCCATGCAGACATCGCAGAGGGCTTGGGATTAACTTTGGATAAGGGGGAGATTATACATCCTCTAATAGTCGATGGTAAGGCAATCCCGGTTTATCTCCATACTGTAACAGTCAGGCTCGGTGAGGAAGAGTTTAAGGCACGAATTGGTTTTTCCGATAAAGTTGGTGTGGAGTTCAATCTATTGGGAAGAAGAGACATCTTCGATAGATTTACTGTCTCTTTCAGCGATAAACGAAAGATATTGAGATTTATCTTTGAGGATGAAACTGCACATTAGGGGTCTAAAAGGAATACTTGCACCGGTTAGACGAACAGCAGTTTTATTAGTTTTGCCCTGTTTGACAAGCAAATATAGTAAACAATGAAACCCAATAATATGATTTTGCAAGGCAAAATCATAGCTTCGACACCAAAGGTGTCGAATAATTTCAAACTCATGGCAGTAGTCATTGCCTCAGCCTTGGCCCTGTCCCTTCTTGCCTTAGTCATGTCCCTCTCCCTTCCAGTCAGCAGTTCAGGCGAGACCCTGGAAGAGTTGGCAAAATCCTCCCTAACCTCCTATGACCTTAAAGATAACTCCCTTGTCGGCTGGTGGAAATTCAGCGAAGGACCCGGCTCTAATGGAACTATGGATTCATCAGGCCGGGGCAATACCGGGAGTCTGGTGAACATGAATTTCATCGGAAACGCAACCTCTGGCTGGACAAGTTCAGGGAAATTCGGGAATGCGTTGCTGTTTGATGGAACGGATGATTATGTGGATGCTGGGAATGGGACGAGTTTGGATATTACTGAGGCGATTACGCTTGAGGCGTGGGTGAAAGCAATGAATGTTGCGGCTGACCATGGAATCGTTACAAAACTTTTTTTAAATATTGCAAATTATAGTTATGGACTTGG
>JAKFXM010000222.1 GCA_021731385.1 Methanobacteriota archaeon | reverse complement strand
TACTGTGAGCATAAGTGCATACGATATTTCAATCCTACATTAGTCTGATTTTAACTGCTCCAAACCCACTGCCGCCTATAACTACAATTGTATTTCAATCCTACATTAGTCTGATTTTAACCCGCCTTAAAATAGGCGTTATACTGCTTTAGGGCAGTGTTCATTAAACATTTATATCGGGGATCGTTAAAAAAGAATTTCTTTATAAACATCCACAACTTATCCGACACCTTCGGTGTGTGGCTGAGAGGCGACACAACCGAGCCTCAAAGGCTCGGGTGTGTGTCAGAGGCGAAGCCTCTGCCACAAGCCTCTCAGACACGTGTCAGAGCGACGAAGTCGCCCGAAAAATTGCTTTGCAATTTTTGGGCCCATCGAGCCTCCCGAATCAGAGCCTTCGGCTCTGATTGGGCCCGAATGAGAATTTCATTCTCATTGGGCACAAAAATTCGCATAGCGAATTTTTCTTGCCCAAATTCCTTCGGAATTTCGGGTCGGCTCGATCGGGCTCTGCCACATCGGAGCTATGATTTTCCAGAGGAAAATCATATTAGATTATGGTAGATGTTTCGTTTTTCACTATACCGATATGTTTTTTCTGGATTATCTCTTTAAAGGACACCTTGTATATTATCACTGAATCAGTGTTTAAATCTATTAAATCCTTAAGTTTATGCTCTATCCTTGCAAGTTCGCTTTCCGTGAGTTCACCCTCAAAAACGGAGTTCTGAATCCAGTTAAGATATTGTCTCAAAAAGTGACATACCTTTGAAACCCTTTCCACTGAGACATCATAGACGATTATACAGTACATTTATCATTACTCTCTATCAAATAAAGTTATCAAATAAAGTTCTTCACCTCAAAATTTCTTTTACTCTCTGCAAGAATTTCTCTGTATTTTTAATGATTATTTCAGTCTCCTCTGAAGTAAACTCTGGAAGGATTCCATAATCGGCATCTTCTCTATCTTCTCTGGCTGCAGTTAAAGCCTTTGTTAATTCTCTATCTAATAAACCCTTCTTTACGAAATGTTCCCAGACCTGAGAAATAACGCCCCTATGTGTCTTTGGATGTATATCTTTAGTAGATAACAGAGCTTTTGAAGCATAAAACATTGCATAGTATGCCCTGGAGATTGCATCTGCATAATATCCACTCTTCAGTAGGGTTTTTGCTGCCTCAAATTTCTCAAATGCAGTTTCCATTAATCTATCACTCTCATCCAATCAGAACACCCTCCTTCTTTATTTTTGAGATAAAATAGGTATCTCCAAGTTCCTTATATTCCCTTGTAGATAGAACCTTAAGTGAGATATAGACCTTATATCTATCTAAATAATCTAAAACCTTATCCAAAAGTTTCCATCTTAACCTGAATCTATCTCCTTTACCTATGACCAATAAATCTATATCAGAATTTTTCTTATCCTCACCTCTCGCAACTGAGCCAAACAATATAATCTTCTTTATCTCTGGTTCATCTAATGATTTTGCAAATTCCTTGGCTATTTCGAGCTTGTTCATTTTCCGTACCTGGTTATTTGGATTTAATGATCTCCATAATCTTCCCACCAAACCACACCCTTATACTATCACTACAATTGTTTAAATTTTCCCTGTTAGAATTTGCATCTATTTGGATAAATCATGATCTTCATCGATTTTTCTTAATTTCTTATCACTTCAGCCCTGTCCCCCTTATACGAATGTAACTCTACCACCAGATCCTGAAAGCCTTGTAGTTATTAACCCCCAGCAGATGTTTAATCAATTTGTAGCACTCCAGCCTTATCAAAGACTGGTAGGATACATTTCTCCCTAATTCTCTATGCTTTATCGTTGTTTTCAGTTTTTCATCATAATCCTGCAGGAATATCCTTCTTCCTGCATCGTTAAGGAGGCAGGAATTAAGCTCATCTACGAAGTGTTCCTTCTGCATTATCCTCTTGTTAACTAACTTGAATATAACCCTGTCAACAATCAGGGGCTTGAAGACCTCGCTTATGTCCAGGCATAGGGAAAATCTTCTTTCAGATGGTTCATGAAGATATGAGATTGTCGGATTTAATTGGGTATTATAGACCTCTGTAAGTACCGTCGAGTATAGGAGGGAATTACCAAAACTTATCATACAGTTCAGCATGTTTTCAGGCGGCCTTCTGGTTCTTTTTTCAAATTTGAATTCTTCGGGTAATACTTTATCGAAGCCTGAATAATATACCCCCCATATATTGCCTTCAATGCCTAAAATATGGCCAATTTCATTGACATCTTTCAACCCATTTATTAGGGAATTTATCTGATGGATTTCTTCATCTAATTCTCTCTCATTTCTCTGATAATACTGTAAATTTTTTACAATGTTATCCCCGCAACCCCTGATAAATTCCCTTGCCAGAAAAACTCGTTTTTCATGTTCAAGATAATGGCCTACCTGTTTGACAAGCAAATCCCCTGAAAGAAGCGTCTCCCTTGGATAGAGGCTGCCTTCATAAAAGCCGTATTTATTGAAAAAGTGTATTGGCACCCCTTTCTTTGAAAGATAGGACACTACTCCTGAGGAGAAGGTAATCCTGCCATATGCGAATATTGAGCGTATCTTTTCTATTGGAAGAATCTTTTTCATCTCCTTGTTCACGAAATACACTGTATTCTGCTTCCTCTTCAGAATTCCATCCTTTGTTATGTAATAATTTTCCTCCATTTTAACACCAGCAAAATTCAAAGTAACTGCATTTTCTGCAATACCTTTTCTTTTCGTGCACAGGTGGTTTTTCCTGCATGATAATTTCTTTTATTTTCTCCAGCATATCCAGTAATTCAAGTTCTAAATCAGGGGTTAATTCAACCCTTCTAACCCCTCTAAGAAGGGGGTAGTCTATCTCGCCCTCAACATCCGGAATTCCTTTGGTTTTCAGAAAATATATGTAGTAGAGAATCTGGTAATAATGGGCAGTCTCCATCTTTTTTGATTTTTTGATCTCATGTAAAATTAATTTTTCCCCTTTCTTTATGAAATCGATTGCAATTCTCTGGTCTATAAGAACATCCTTCTTTATCCTTTCGTAACTTGTTTCATGCAAAAGTTTTCCCAAAGAAACTAAATCAGAGGTTTTCTCCATCTGCAGGAAATGAGAGAAGTACCAGAGTTTTACCGGACAGACTATGAAGTAATTAACCTGGGTTCCGTTAAAGACCAGTTCTTTTGTGATGGGATTTTGCATAACTATCACATTATCATTAGGGACGCGCTCAAAAGAATAATCTGTCAGCGATAACCTCACCCAGGACGCGTCCGGCCGGTTGGCGACATCATAAATTCCGAATTTGTGGTGGTGGCAGAAGAAGTGAATCTTGGGTTTGACCGCCTTAATTATCCCAGTAATTTCCGGTTACTATATCCTTTTTATGTGCATATGTTCACCCTTCAAGAGTATTGCCAATTATTTCCGTCATCAGACAGGCGGCAATTCCTCCACGATATCCTCGGCATTTATTGAACTGCCCGATTTTCCATGCCTGAATACCATTATCTTTTTGCCTGACAGATGCTGTGCGGTTTCGCCGAATCTTTCGACATCCTTTAATTCTGCCTTTTTCCACTTGACCTCTCCGACAATTTCCAGTCTGTTTCTTTTTGTTATAAGAAAATCGAATTCCTTATCAGGCGAGATGTAGTATTCTTTTCTTCCGCCTTCCTTTTCCGCAAAGAAATCTGCAATGAAATTCTGTATTTCCAGATTTATCAACTTCTCAAGCGTTGGCTTTGCTTCGTCTTTTGATATTTCCCTGTTGCTTATGTCATACCTGCTGTCGAGATAATAGTAAATGTTCATTATGGGCGAAGAGAGCCTGTAGAAATTGCTCTTGGAATTGTGTATCCTGATGCTTTCGACCAGCTCCATTTCTTCGAGATTCTTGAGATACTGCAATATGTGCGTAACACTTGAATCCGGAATTATGCCGCGGGAATAGAGTATTGATGCAAGCTCTTTTGTATTCCATACCCCTGAGCCTACAAGCCGCAGTATCGCTTCGTATTTTCTGCTTAATTCCCGTTCCTCTTCGCTGAAAATCTCGCCGAGAAGGGAGGATATGATAAATTTAGAATTCGTTACAACCTTATGCACAAAATCAACTATATTTTCGCCATTATAAAGCGGTATCAGCCATGGCTCCCTTATGAATGTAGCAAGCTCTATTGCTTCTGCGGGCCTGAGTCTGCCTTTTAATTCCCTGAGGGCGTTTTCCGGGCTGATGAATCCTATTTTAACGGGTGTGAAGAATCCGAGAAGCGCGGAATTGGGCTCAAAAAACTTCTTCACAATCCTCATGCTTGAGCCGGATACTACAAGCTTTCCTTTCGGATGGATAACCGTGAATTCCTCAAGAAAGCTCTCGTCAAGGCGCTGGAATTCATCTATTGCCACGCTTTTCCCGGAGGCAAGAAGCTCTTTTGCCCTTTTTTTCATTTCTTCTATTGTTATCTGGTCTTCGCCGGAAAAAACGGACAAATCCTTTTTCACCAGAAAATATGCGTCAAACTTACAGAAATTCCTGAGAAGGAAGGTTTTTCCCGTCTTTCTTCTGCCGTAGACCATGAGCCATGACTTTTCGCGGCTTATCATTTGGGCTTCTGAACGTTTGATTATATAATCCATGTTATATAACTGGGATTATGGGTTTATAAAGATTAATGTTGCCGGAGTTAAAGCATCGGCAGCTACAAGTAATTCTTTTTATCAAAGTTTTTCGGAACTTTAAATTTCTCGTTAAGAAGTTTGATGCCC
>JAKFXM010000232.1 GCA_021731385.1 Methanobacteriota archaeon | reverse complement strand
AAATGTATGATACTGTCATAATAAGGTATGGTGAGATATTCCTGAAGAGCGAATTTGTCAGAAGTAGGTTTGAGAATGCATTAGTTAGAAATTTGAAATTCAGATTAGAACAAATGGGGGTTGATGGGGTTATCCTAAGGAAAAGACACAGAATTTATGTAAAAACGGATTATGCTGAAGAAGTAGCAGATAATCTGGCAAATGTATTTGGTGTCGTTTCCACAAGCCCTGCTGTAGAGACGCATGCTGTTCCGGATGAAATTTGCAGTTTGGCTCTGGAATTTTCAAAAAATGTAATTAAAGAGAAGGAGACATTTGCCGTTAGGGCAGAGCGGACAGGCAGGCATGATTTCAGCAGCAGGGATGTGGAGGTTGCGTTGGGGGAGAGAATAAAAAATTCCCTAAATGCAAAGGTTGACCTTGAAAATCCCAAAAAAACAGTATTCGTGGAGATCAGGGACGAAGTTGCATTCGTATTTGACAGGAAAATTATGGGGACGGGCGGGCTTCCCTATGGCTCACAGGGCAGGATTATCGCATTAATATCTGATGATATTAATTCCGGAGTAGCGGCATGGATGATGATGCGTCGTGGCTGTGAAATTGTCGCAGTTCACAGAAGGAATTCCGGTAAAAGGATTCTTGAGAAATTGGAATTTTATTCTTCTAATGGAATAAAAAACTATGATATTGATGACAAGAAACCCTATAAAATTCTGGAGGATATTGCAAAAAAAGAGAATGCCCATGGAATTGTTTTTGGATGGGGCATTGGAGAATTTGGAAAAAATATAAAATTAATAAAGATAAAAATCCCGATTTACTGGCCGCTTATCGGCATGGAAAAAAATGAGATAGATAAAATTGCGCGGAGGTTGGATTCAACCTTCTGAACCCGAATTTGCCTGCCCGAAAAATTTCCCTGCAAATTGGTCATTTGACAGAATTTCTCACCGGCTCCAGAATTTCTATCAGATTATCTGCAACAGAATTCTTTAGGTCATCTTCAATATTCCTCCTGAATTTTTCAGAACATTTTATTTTAACCCTGAGAGACATTCTGATATTTAAAACCATAATCTATAGTTATAACTATGGAAACTACGATACAACTTAATAAATACACGGTACAGGTACTGAAGGATCTGAAAAGGAAATTTAGCATAAGGAGTTATGATGAATTAATAAATAAATTAATTCACAAACAAACAAGAGTTCCTAAGTCAATGTTCGGTTCGAATCCAAAACTAAGTTCTTTCAGAGAAGAAGAAAGACTTAAACTTAGAGGGCATTAAAAGATGGATTACGAATTTGTGATAGACACATATGCGTGGATAGAATACTTCAGAGGAGGTGCTGAAGGAGAAATCGCACGGGGGTGTATTGATGGCCATGATATAGTTACGCCATCCATAGTTGTATTGGAACTCAGAAAGAGTATTTTGAGAAGGATAAATGCTGTGGAAGAAACCATCAAAGGTGCTGAAAAAAGGATGAATTTTGTAAGGTCAAATTCCGCTATTGTAGATTTGAATTATTCTATTGCAATGAAATCTGCAGAACTTGATTTTGATATGAAAACGAGGGTTAAAGGGTGGGGAATAGCAGATTCCATAGTGCTTGCAACTGCAAGAGAGTTGAACACCAAGATAGTAACGGGTGATGAACACTTTAGAGGATTGAAAGATGCTGTGATGATAAAGTAATCATAATATCTTTTCCCTCACCGGCTCCAGAATTTCTATCAGACCCTCTGCAACTGCATTCTTCAGGTCCATCGGATGCAGTTTCTTCTCCAAATATTCCTTTTCTAATTCATAATAAGAATTAAATTCTATATCACCGCCGAATCTCTCCTCCCTCCTGATCTCAATTTTATCCAGTCCGGGAAAAATCAGATATCTGCAAATCTGCAAAATCGGATTCCCGTCATTGCTTAAGGGACAATATGCATTGGAAATCTTTTTCCTTATTGAATCAGGCTCCTCCTCAACCGCTATCATTGTCTCCGGCTTGCTGCTTGACATCTTGGTTTCCGGTCCCTGTAAAGAGCAGAGCAGCGGGGTATGGATGCAAACCGGCTTTCTGTGCCCTATTTCGGGCAGCGTTTCTCTTGCAAGCATATGAATCTTCCTCTGCTCCATTCCGCCATGTGCTATGTCTATGCCAAGTGCCTTTATGTCCGCAATCTGCATTAAAGGGTAGATCATCTGCGAGACATGGGCATGTTCTATATCCCTTGCTATATCCTGCATGCTGCGTAGTGCCCGGTTAAGGGTTGTCAAAAGCCCTAAATTCAGAACATCACGGATATAGTCTTTATTAAATTGAAATTCAGTCCCTCGTATAAATTCTGCATTTTTCAATCCGCCTGCTATAAGGCATTTCTTCCAGTATTCGGCCATCTCTTCGATGAATTTCCCATCGCCCTTTCTGTTGAGATGGGTATGGACATCTGCAAGAAGAACCTTTGTCCTTAATCCGGAATTCTGGAAATCAACCTGCTTCAAAACCGCAACCATCGTGCCTATATGCACAGGACCTGAAACCTCATAGCCACAATATGTCACTGGCTTTTTTTCTTTCAAAAGGAGATTTAGTTCTTCCATAGTTATAATCTCCTCAGTATTCCGCATTATCAGGTCTGATTCAGCCGTCATTCTTCTTTTAGTGCCTCCAAACCGCTAATTATATCCCATAATGTCGTTTTGGCGTGCATGGGAAGATTTATATCGTTCGCAACCTCCTCAATCTCGTAAATTGCAGTCGTAATTTTAACAGCGCGGTCTGATGTGTCCTTTTTCAATTCTTCGCTGACATGCTTAAGGACGGTTTTAACCCTTTTCGGCATGGAATAATCCTGCAAAATCTCGTCTATCTCTTTTATTACATCATCAATATCCATTTTTAGTTGTCTGCTGTACGAGCAAGTGCTTATAATTATGGAGGTTTTTATATTAAATGGCAGAAAAATGGAACTCATTGCAAAGGGTGCTGAGGCTAATCTCTATCTCGATGGGAAACTGCTGGTGAAGCACAGGATAAAAAAGGAGTATAGGATAAGGGAACTTGACGAGCGCCTGAGGAAATCCCGCACACGTCATGAGGCAAAATTACTTGAGAATGCAAAGGGATTAATCCCGGTTCCTTCTGTCTATGAGGTTGATTTAAAGGAAAACAGGATTGTAATGGAATTTATAAATGGAATTACTGTAAAAGATGTAATAGAATCTGGAAAGGATATTCAATTGGGGGATATTTGCAAAAAAATAGGCATATATATATCAAGACTTCATGACATGAATTTAGTTCACGGCGACCTTACAACATCAAATATGATAATTCGAGGGCTTTGCCCTCGAAACTCCGAGACAGAGTCTCGGATACTAAAGGACAATGAGGTGTATTTCATAGATTTTGGATTAGGCACTACATCGACAAGGATAGAGGACAAGGCGATGGACATGGTCGTTTTAAAAAAATCCCTTATGGCTACACATACCGGGAAATTTGAGATTATATGGAATGGAATTATGGGGGGTTACAGGAATTCAAAAAACTTCGATGAAATTTCAAAAAGGATAGGTATTATAGAAAAAAGGGTGAGGTATGCATAAATTGGGTGAAATGTTAAAACTAATAATCTTCGATCTTGACGGGGTTCTCGTGATTTCAAATAATGCACATGTAGAGGCATCCAGAATTTCAATGAAAGGGGCGGGCGTAAAAAGATATATAACCAAAAAGGAACTAACATCACACTTTGGTGAAAGTTACAGGGTTGTTCTCAAAGCAGTCATGGGTAGTGAATATACCCCTGAAAAATTAGAGATCGCATGCAGACAATATCTGGAATTAATCCATTCCGGATGGTTTCTCAGGAATATCCAGAAAATCCCCAATCTGAGGAAATTTCTGGCTGGATTAAAGAACAGGGGTATCAGGCTTGCAATAGCCTCGGGAAATGAAAGATTCTTCATTGACAAGATTCTAAACCATTTGGGGATTGATGATCTTTTTGATATAATTGTTGCCTCTGATGATGTACAAAGATCGAAACCGGACCCAGAGATGATAGAAAAAGTGGTGAAGTCCTTCAACCTTAAATTAGAAAATGTCCTGTTTGTAGGTGACGCAAGGAATGATATTCTGGCAGCTAAAAATGCAGGGATAGTATCTGCAATAGTCCTTACCGGCGTTCTAAACAGAAAGGCGGCAAAAGAGCTAAATCCTGATTTTATATTTCCGGATATTACCAATATTGCGAAGATAATTGACTAATACGATTTTCCTCTGGAAAATCGTAGCTTCGATTCGAGACCAAAGGTCTCGAAATTTCGACGGCGGAGCCGTCGAATCGAAAGCAAAGCTTTCGAATAATATGAATCTGCTTTGCAGATTCATAGCTATGAAATTCCTTTGGAATTTCATATAATATGATTTTCCAGAAGAAAATCATAGCTACGAAACTCTTTAGAGTTTCGTATAATATGATTTTGCTTTGCAAAATCATAGCTCCGACAGCTTTGCTGTCGGATAATTTGTATTTTTATACTAAATTTCAATATTTAATGCTATGTAATTTCAATTACAGAGCAGTTAAAATTTTTCCAATCTGAAAATTCGCAAAGCGAATTTTGAGAAATTATACGAAACTCCTATGGAGTTTCGTAGCTATGAATTTCCTAAAAGGAAATTCATATTAAAACTCAAAGAGTTTTAATTAGGCAAAATTTTCTTGATGCTCTGTAATTTTGATTATATGATTTTGCTACCCGAAAAACTGCTTTGCAGTTTTTGGGCCCAATTTCACAAAGTGAAATTCGGGTGCAAAATCATAGCTCCGACACCTTTGG
>JAKFXM010000173.1 GCA_021731385.1 Methanobacteriota archaeon | reverse complement strand
CTCTGTAGAGATAACCATCGGAACTGGAAATTACCTTAATAACAACCAAATCCAGATACTCTTTGATGATGAGACAACCCTAACAACAGCCGGATTGCCTATCAGCAACAGAGGCTCAAATTATGAATTTTTCTTTCAATAAACTATACTGATGAGAGAACTGGATTAGAGACCTATAGAAGTTCAGGAAGGATATGGGGCTCTGTTGAGGGTGTGCCTACTACAACAACTACGACCACTATTCCCTCAATATTAGGCTGTTGGATTGAGAATAACGTAGGTGGATGTATGTTAGGGACTGGTATATTCTCTATGTCAGCCACATCAAATGCACATGCAGAGCAATACAATACCAATTACAATTTCCATGTATGTTGTAGTATAACCAGTGGTACTCTATCTGTCAATATCGGCGATAGCAATTGTGCAGAGGATGGGGTTATATCACTATCTGCATTGACAAATGCACATGCTGGAGACTATGGAAGTTACTCAAATGATGTATGTCTCTCCTCAACCAGTGGGAATATAGATTGCTACTATGCAGGTAGCTGTAGTGCAGATGCATGCCTTGCCTCCATGTCGGACACTACGAATGCCCATGTCGCAGACTGTAATGGATACACCAGGAAGGTTTGTTGCAGGGTAATTTAAGATATAAATAGGTAGTGTGCAAATAATAATATGATGTAAATGAAAACAAAGATTTCAATATTCAACCAGAGATAAAGGATATGGTTTACTGATTTATATTCTAAAAACAAGTTAAGTTATTAAAACTGAAGGAAGATGGAAAAAGAGAAACTTGAGTTTGAAAGAAAAGTAGGTCATAAAGGTGAGATTATAATTCCGGAAAAATTTAGAACGAAGATCGGAATCGGACCTGAAACTAATGTTTTAGTTTGTCTAAAAGATCGTAAAATATATATAGAACTAGAAAAGGAGGATCCAGTCATTGTATTTAAACAAATTGCTGAGACAAAACCAATTATTAAAAAAATATCACCTAACAAATCTTATGAGGAAGAAATAGAAAAAAGATGGAATAAGGTGAAAAGATAGATGTTTTACATAGATTCAAATTTATTTATTTATGCTTCGTTGGATGAAGGTAACCTATAGTAACAGACATTAATTTCTGAATATTTAATGTCTGTTACAACTAGCAAATGACATAATTTTAGTTTAATTGAACAAGAAAAATTTTGCTTTGCAAAATTTTTGTGCCCAATCAGCCTTAAAGGCTGATTCGGGAAATATAAGACCAAGTATTTATGTCATTTGCTATAGGAGAACAAAGTAGAGCGATTATTGGTTTGTTAAATACTTGTAAAATCAAAGGGATAACCTCTTCACTAACCTTAGATGAAGTTATTTGGATTGTTTGGAAAGAAAAAGCTAAAGAACTTGGAATAAGGGCTGGTAGAGGGATTTTTAAGGTATCTAATCTAGATATTGTTGGTGTTTCAAAGAAAACAATTTTATCTGCAATAGAGCTAATGGAAGAATATGATTTAAAACCGAGGGATGCTATCCACTTATCTGTTGCAATTGAGCATGGTGTATTCACAATAATTAGTGAAGATAAGGATTTTGACAAAGTAAGAGAAATTGAAAGATTAGATTTTGCTAATACATTAAGAAAATTTAAGTAAATTGCTCTATCTACCTCATTTTGTTGCAGGGTAATTTAAGATATAAATATGTAGCGACAGAATAATCTAATATATAGGTGAAATATATGAAAACAAAAATTGCAATATTGATGGTATGTTTGCTCATCGCAGGCACAGTCCCCGTATCTGCATATTCCGGACAAAGCATATCTGACCCTATCTTAAATGGGCTAAATGACCTACTCCTGTTTCTTGGTCTGACTCCAGACAGTCATCCAGAAATAACAAATGCATTCTCTGACAAGACAAAATACTTGCCAGGAGACAAGATGCTGATAACAGCAGCAGTAGAGGATGATCGTAGTGTTAAAAGCGTAAGTGCAGAGGTTGAATTTGAAAACGGAAAAGATAGCATTAATTTAATCTTAATTACGGGCGATAACAAAAGAGGAACATGGCAGGGGGCTTGGACCGTCCACGATACTGTTGGTGAGAAAACGTACACAACCCGGATTGTTGTTTCTGATACTAAAGGGCAATTCGCAGAAAAAACCTTGGAATGGATTGATCCAAATCCGGGGCATGCTTGGAATCAGATGGATTGCGATAATAACCTGTGTGTTGATACGATAAATGGAGGGGTTGGGATCGGGACGATGACTATTGGGACGTCAAAGCTAAAGGTTGCAGGTATGATAGAAACTACTACGGAAATAAAAATAGGCGATTCAGCCAATACTTGTGATGCGGGAAGCGCTGGAATTATAAAATATAATGGATGGGATTTTCAAGCTTGTAAGGGGGATGGCAGTGGAAATTATAATTGGTATAGTCTAACCAGTCCCAGTTATGATCCAACAGGACCTCTCTATGGCGGTTTGCATAGTCAAGATGATTGTACGAATGCGGGAGGCAGCGTGCAAGCGCTTCCTGAAGGTGGCGTAAGGGTATGTATGTTTAATTCCACTATTTGCAGTCCTGGCTGGACTCCGCTTGCAAGTTGGACCGTGACAACGCCGAAAACCGGTTATTGCGCCTGTTATTATGGTAGTCGTCTTAGTTGTCCATGTACTACAGGTTCGCATGCTTGGGCTAATTTACCTCCAGAATCTTGTTGTGGTCGTTATTATGACCCAGTGTTTTATGCTACAATTACTTACATTGGTTGCTACTAAAGTGTGTCTATCGCAAGAGATTCTATTGTTTCAAGGATAACCACCACGGTCCAGAGAGACGCTTTATACCGCAACAAACCAGTTTAACTTTCGTGAAAACGGCGCGTGGGTAACAAAAATACGGGTTATTGGCAAAATAAAAGTTGACAGTTAATTTTGGTTAAATAATTTTGTAACACCTGACTTCGCCACTTAACCTACTTCTCAGTATTTATCCCCATCTCCCCATACAAAATCACCAAAAAGGAACTTTTTGAGTAACTTTTTTGGATTTTGGCGTTAATGCAAGTTTTCAGCCAAAATGACACAGTTTTCAAAAGCTAAAAAGTGTCAAATTTTTTAGGCAATTTTAGCGAAAGTAGTGTTACAGCCACGGGTGGAACAGGACCTCAAGCAGGCGGCGCAGGGACAATCTATTATAAGGTTTATAAAAGTCGGGAAATACCCTGTCGAAATCCGGGTTCAAGAATTTCATCACATCATCGTAACGGAGACCCGGACAACGGTAGATAAGCCATTGATGTTCCTCCACCGCCATCTTCGGCGACGATAAACTGGAAGCCCATATTCTCATGAGATATATTGTCCATTATACTCGACAATAACATAGGATTATTGTCTGCTACTTCTTTATATAGTCATAAAAGCAATGTCTAAGCATGATAGAAGATGCAATAAGAAAATGGAATCCGTGGTGGGCAAATCCGGATGCCATACAAAGCCTTGCGGGCATAAAGCGGGACATAACCCCCGAGATATCGAAAATGGGCGGCCTGCGCCACATAAAGGATTTGATAGGCGTCAGGAGATGCGGCAAAACCACCGTTATGTACCAAATAATAAAAACGCTGTTTGAAGGGGGCGCAAGCGCAAAAAACATCGCTCTTCTAAATTTTGACGATCCGGAAATAAGCTCTTTGCCCCTTAACGAAGTTCTGGATGCGGTGGAAAAAATAAATCCTGGCACAGAATACTTGTTTTTAGACGAGATTCAGCAAAAAGATGGTTGGGAAAAATGGGTGCGTGTGCTTTACGACACTAACAGGATTAAGCGCATATTTGTTACTGGCTCCTCGGCAGCCCTTCTTTCCGAGGACATCGGCAGAGTTCTTACAGGAAGGCACCTGACGTTTATGGTTTTCCCCTTTTCCTTCAGGGAATACCTGCTTTTTTTAGGGTGGGATAATTTTGACCGGGACTTTCTCGAATACAACAAAAACCGGCTAACTTACCACTTGGATATGTACATCTCATGCGGAGGATTTCCCGAGGCTCTCGGAAAAAACGAGTTTGAGACAAAAGCTATATTGACCCACGTTTACAACGACATTTTGTCGAGGGACATCGCATCAAGGCACGGTGCCTCGTTTGAGATTGCAAGAAAGACAAGCTATTTCCTTCTAAGCAACGCGGCAAAAGAGTTCTCCTACAGGAAAATTGCCGGCGCACTGAATATAAGTGTTGAGACCGCAGAAAAATACGTGGGGTACCTTGCAGACTCCTTTATTCTGGTTACGCTGGACTGTTTTTCATTTAAAATTCTGGCACAGTTCAAGCAGAACAAAAAGGCATATTGCGTAGACACTGGACTGAAAAACGCGGTCTCTTTCAGGATTTCGGAAGACAAAGGAAGGCTTTATGAAAATGCGGTTTTGATGGAACTGAAAAGAAGAGGAAAAGAGGTATATTACTGGAAAGACGAGAAAAAGCGGGAAATTGATTTTTTGATAAAGGACAGTGAAAAAATAGCACAACTGATACAGGTTTGCTGGGACTTAGGCGATACAAAAACCAAAGAAAGGGAGATAAAAAGCTTAGCTGAAGGCATGAGCCGGTTTAAGCTCAAAAGCGGGATGATAATAACAGAAAATTATGAAGGAGAAGAAACGGTTGACGACAAAAAGATAGCGTATATACCGCTCTGGAGGTGGCTGCTGTCCTGAATCCCGCTTCTCATCCACCGCCCCCTCCAGAGGCAGTTAATAAGGTCAAACAGCATTGTGTTCTGCTTCATTCGTCTTATTTTCTTGAAATTGCGCGAAGAGATTACAATAAATTCATCTTCTGTATAC
>JAKFXM010000093.1 GCA_021731385.1 Methanobacteriota archaeon | reverse complement strand
CATTCGGGAGGCTCATTCGGGCCCAATCAGAGCTCTGCTCTGATTCGGGTCAGAAACTTATAGTTTCTGATTCGGGCGATGAAATCACTTGGCTATACCTGATTTGCCTATGGCAAATTCGGGTTCAGAAGGTTGACATTTGCGTTTTTTGTTAGATTATTTAAAATTGAATTGATGTCAACTTTTTCTTCCTCAGTTAAAACATCTTCAAGTTTTGCCTGTGTTGCCGGCTTTTCAGAAACTATGGTGCAGGATAACGCAGGCATGATTGAAATTTCGTATGTTCCAATTTCTCTTGCAATCCTTATTATATCCTCCTTGTCAAAACCTATAAGAGGCCTTATAATGGGCATTTCTATGGCTTGACTTTCAACCTCAAGGTTTATAAGGGTCTGTGATGCAACCTGCCCCACGGATTCGCCGGTGATTATTGCGTCAGCCCCCTCCTTTTTTGCTATCTCTTCTGCAACCCTGTACATCATCCGCTTACAGAGAAGGCATTGAAATTTCCTCTTGCAGTTTTTTGCAAATTCCGTCTGGGCGTTGCCATGCAGGATTATATAGGTTTTTATTTTCTTGCCTGCTATCCCCTCAAGGTGTTTAATAATCTTCAAAAATTTCTCTACTATTCTGTCATCTGCAAAAGGGCGGTTGTCCATATGAACCGCAATAACATCGATTCCTCTCTTAAGCATCAAATAAGTCGCAACAGGGGAATCTATCCCTCCTGAGATTAGTGAAATTGCTCTCATTACAGATTATTCTTCAATCCCAAGAATTTTTTATAATCCTCCTCGTTATTAAATACTATCGGAAATCCAACATTTCTGCAATTTTTGCAATAATATTGGCCACTTAGTGAAATTCTTATCTCGGTTATCGAATATGGTGGCATTCCAAGATTATTGCTCCCACATATCGGACACGCTTTAATTTCCATGTTTCTCAACAATGTCTTTAAAAGCCCATGCTAAATGCTTAATCTGCTCTTCGGTCTTTCCATAAGTAGAGAATTTGAAATTCCTTGTAAGACCCGGTTTTATCCCAACAATGCCACGATCCTTCAACTCATAATAGAGGTAAAAGTGCTTCTTCTTATGGATTTCTGAAATCCTGAATAAAACCTCTGATTCAACAAAATTCAGATCATGTTCCGTTGGTTTAACGCCAATTTGATTTATTCCAAGACATTCAAGTTCTTTCATTAACCCTCTGGAATTTTCAACCTCTTTGTTCCAGTGGTTAACTCTTTCTTTTACATAGGGAAAACTCGCCATAAGCGCAATTGTTGCTGAACCTCTGGAAGAGCAGCCAATTATCTCAAGTGGTTTTATTTCATATTTCCGGGAATATGTGATAATCTTATCTTTCCATTGCCCCGCGACAGACAACAAACCGATATTTCCACCGCCTGCAGCCCACGATTTGTGCCCGCTGGCAGCGATAAAATCGGCGCCAATCTTCTTGCCATTAATATGCATTCTTCCAGAGGAGTATGCGGCGTTCAATAGAAACGGAATTCCATATTCATGACAAATCCTTGCAACCTTTTCAGCGTCAACAAGATTTCCATAATTGCCATCTACATGGGTGAGAAGAACCAATTTTGGAAGAGAGCCGGTTTCTTTCTTTACATTCCCGATAACAACCGCATAATTGTCGGGATTTATCCTATACTCGGGATACCCATTGCTTGGCACATCATAGACCTTTACCCCTGCCCGTTCTGCAGCGACATAAGTGCTGTAATGCCTGTTACTGTCAACAACTATGGCATCCTCTGGCTTTGTCAAGGCATGCAACACCGCGAACTTTGCCTCCCTGCATCCGTTTGTCAGCATTGTATAATCCATGCCAAGGAATTTTGAGACATCATCAAGGAATTCTCGAACAGGGGGCCTATCTGTTATACCCAAGGCCCCTTTACACCAATCGCAGATTGAATATCCATCTATATAAGAGACTATTGCCTTCCTTGTATCAGGATAAGTCCTACCACCTGTCTGCAAGGGATTTATATTTATATACTCCTCCTCCCAATCCCGCAATTCAATCTCTTTGGTTATCATAAGAATTCCTCTAATTTTTTAAGAGATTCCCTTACTATTAAAATTGAATTGCTCAGTTTTCTTTTTTGTTCGTCAGTTAATTTATGAGATGGGGCAGTCTGCCTCAGAAGCTCTCTGATTTCTTCAAGTTCGAATATTGCATTAAATAAATTTTCTGTTTCTTCTGACATTTTATAACCCCCTACAAGCAGGACACTCTGGATTTCTCCTTATCTTTACCTCATTGAATGTCATATTTTCGCCATCATATAGCAATAATCTGTTCTTCAGCAATCTTCCAATTCCTGCAAGATATTTAACTGCCTCCGTCGCCTGTATGCAGCCCATTATTGCCGGCGTAGTGCCCAATGCGGGAAAAACCTCTTTTGGCGGGCTTTCCGGGAATATGCATTTCAGACAGGGGGTTTCACCGGGCACTATAAATGTGGCTCTCCCTTCAAGACCCCATATGCTCGCATGAACGAATGGTATCCTTTTCTCAATCGCCGTCTTATTCAATGCGTATCTAGTAGGAAAATTATCCATGCAGTCCAATATTATATCTGAATCCCCAACTAGACCAGATGCGTTCTTCTCTGTTATGGTCTCTTTTATACCTTCAATCCTGATATCACTATTCATTTTTGCCAGTTTTTCCCTTGCAGATTCTGCTTTTGGTTTTCCTATGTCATCCTCCGTATGCAGTATCTGCCTGTTTAGATTACTTAATTCAGGAACATCCCTGTCGACTATCCGTATTTGACCGACACCGGCAACTGCCAGATATATGGATACCGGGGATCCCAAGCCGCCCGCGCCTGCTACAAAAACCTTTGAATCCTTTATTTTTTCCTGCCCATTCTCGCCCCAGTTTGGTATCAGTATCTGCCTATTATACCTTAACCTGTCTCTTTCAGTAAGTTTCATTCTTAACCGCCGGCTATCGCAGGGACTATGGATACATTATCCCCATCCCTGACACCTGTATCTAAACCTTTAAGGAATCTGACATCATCTCCATTGACATAGATATTCACAAACCGTCTAAGGTTGTTGCTCTCATCCAATAGTCTTCCCTTTATACCAGGATACTGCTTATCTAGATTCTCTATCAGGGTGTTTATGTTAGCACCCTCTATCTCAACCTCCCCCGCGCCCTTTGTCAGATTCCTCAGCGGCGTTGGAATTTTTACATTTGCCATTTTTATTATTCTTTAACACTCATAACATTCTCCTCAAACGATTCGATTGTTGGATCTATCCTGTAAGGCTTTGCCAGTACATTTGCAACAACCTCCTGGGTCTTAAGGCCGTTGCCGGTTATATAGATTACAGTCCTCTCGTCTTTTTCTATCCTGCCTTCTTCAACAAGTTTCTTTAATGTCCCTACAACAACACCGCCCGCAGGCTCTGTAAAAATTCCCTCGGTTCTTGCGAGCAATTTTATCCCTTCAACAATCTCTTCATCGGTTACAGCACCTGCAGAACCCTTGGTCATTTGCAGAACATTTATTGCATAGTAACCATCAGCAGGATTTCCTATTGCAAGACTCTTTGCTATTGTGTTCGGCTTTACGGGCTTTATTGTATCAACCCCCTGATTGAAGGCATCAACCACGGGGGAACATCCCAATGCCTGTGCTGCTGTGAATTTTGTCTCAAATTTGTCAATCAAACCGAGATTCTGGAATTCCGAGAACCCCTTGTAGATCTTTGTCAAAAGTGATCCTGATGCAACTGGAACAACAACCCTGTCTGGTGTTTCCCAGTTAAGTTGCTCTGCAACCTCGTAGCCAAGTGTTTTCGACCCTTCTGAATAATACGGCCTTATGTTTATGTTGACAAATGCCCATTTGTAGTTGTCTGCAATCTCTGAACAAAGGCGGTTGATGTCATCGTAGTTGCCATCAACCATAACAAGATTTGGGTTGTATATCTGGGTATTTATTATTTTCCCGGATTCTAGATTTGACGGAATGAATATATAACAATTTAATCCTGCCCTTGCCGCATGCGCTGCTACTGAATTTGCCAGATTCCCTGTTGATGGGCATGCAACGGTATCAAAGCCAAATTCTATTGCCTTGGATATCGCGACTGAAACAACCCTGTCCTTGAAGGAAAATGTCGGATTTACAGAATCGTTCTTTAAATACAACTCCCTGATTCCCACCACCCTGCCTAAATTTTCTGCTTTAATCAATGGTGTAAATCCTGCACTTATGTCTATAATCTTATTACCTGATACGGGCAGCAATTTCTTGTATCTCCATAGCGTATTGGGACCACCCATGATTTTATCCCTAGTTACATCCTCCCCGATCAGATCATAATTATAATTAACCTCCAACGGGCCAAAACAGTATTCACAGATGTTAATAGGATTCAGGGGGTATTCCCTGCCGCACTCCCTGCACTTAAGACCTTTGATGTATTCGCGAACCATTCTCAGAAAAAATAGCGATACCTATAATATGGATATTCTTATATAAATATTAATTACATAAATTATTCATATTAGCATAATATCAGGTAATGTTAGGCACTACATCCTCTTGCCCCTGACAATCAGACCTACAATCAGCATAAACAATCCGAAATAAACCATCGAGAGTGAGAATATACCCCAGCCATCCTGAACTAAACCAATTAAAGCACCGAGCAGGATTATGGCAAACCCCGGATATTTGAACCAGAATTCAATCTGTCTTAAATCCATCTCTTTCTCCAGGATATTGATTAGTCGGTGGGTATTCCCTGCCCCAATCAGAAAGACTATTAAGCCAATAATCTTACAACCAGCGAGGAAGGTGTATATTCCGACGGCGGCGCATAGCCCCCCCGCAATTGCAGTTAAAATGATTTTATAGTCCATCTGAATTAGGCACTACATTAAGGACAGTGTGAAAT
>JAKFXM010000065.1 GCA_021731385.1 Methanobacteriota archaeon | reverse complement strand
ATAGTGGGATATTCAGGATTTGCAGGTATCGAGACGAGCATGTCGCACATGGAAATTTCATCATTCATAAGCCCATAATCCTCCCGGCCAAATACAATTCCAATCCTTCCCCCCCCTCCTACGGCATTTTTCAATTCTTCCGGAATGACGGGCGTTCTTTTAGAATTACTGTCGCTTGCAACAACTGCGCTTGTCGCTATTAGAAAGTCAAATCTGTCTTTTACTTCTTCAAAATCCCTTATGATTTTCGCATTTTCAAGAACATCCCTTCCATGCATTGCCATAGCTATCGCTTCTTTTCCCATATCGGGTGGATTCACAAGGACCAGTTCACTAAACCCAAAATTCTTCATAACCCTTGCTACTGAGCCAATATTCCCCTGATATTTTGGTTCTATCAGGACTACTGAAAACATATTTAAATATTTCTACTACCATAATAATATCAATTGTTTTAGGTGAACTTATGGTAAGAGAGTTTAATACAATCATTGAAGAAGGGGAAGATGGCTACTTGATTTCAGATGTAGTTGAACTGCCGGGTTGTCATACCCAAGCAAAAACCTTAGATGAATTAATGAAAAGGACTAAGGAGGCGATATCGTTGTATCTTAAATGTGAGAGAGAAATTCCCATTGAAAGATTCTTGGGTGTACAAAAAGTCATTGTGTGATTGAATGTCCAAGTTACCTCTTCTTACAGGTAAAGAATTGATAAGAATCCTAGAAAAATTAGGTTTTGAAAAGGTTCGACAGGAAGGTTCTCACATTTTTTTGCGACATTTAGATGGGCGAACAACCCTTGTACCTGTTCATGCAGGAGAAGAAATTGATAGGGGATTGTTAAACAAGATTATAAAAAAAGACTTGAAACTCACTAGAGAAGAATTTATGAACTATATCTGATAAGACAAAATTTTTTTGCATTCTTCAATATAACTGATATTTTGGTTCTATCAGGACTACTGCAAATTTAGATTCCATTTTTTGTATTTCTATATCCCCCTTATAAATAAATAACCAATAACATGAAAAAGGGCTACATAGTAGTTCTGGATGCAATAATAGCACTGGTATTTGTATTGGTTGTATTTACCGCAATCTTCAGCACTCATTACTCCAAAACATCCAGGACAGGAGCCACATCTTTTAAAAATCTGCACTACCTCTCTGAAGACATCCTTGATGTTATGAACAAACAGGGAATCCTGGATCAAATAGGCGGCGAATGGGCAGAGTCCAATGGAAGCACAAATTCAACGCACTGGATAAATGCGAGCAATATCTCAAGAAGTTATCTTGAATCCCTTGTTCCGAAAAATGTGGGTTATACGATGACAATAGATAATGATATAATTGCAGAAAATCCAGACAGAATTCCTGAGAATTCTGCAACTGCTAAGACGCATTCATCAAGACTCCTTGTGGGTTATGGCAAGGGATTGCCAACAATGGGACAGGTCGCAAGGGCATTTCTTACAAAGATAAGGGAAAAAACGACATCTGACTATGTCTACTTCGGCGGATTTGAGGGTCAGGGAAACCTGACAAAGATATTGAAACTGCCATCATCATTGGATAAAGTAGATCAGGCTTACATTGAACTTGATTCCGGCGGGGAGTTTAAACTTTACATAAACGGAAATTATGTGGGAACATTTACAGCAGGCGAGGAGAATATGAGCGCTAACATTAAAAGTTACATATCAACTCCAGAGACATATTTTCATTCCGGAGATAATGAAATTCAATTGAAATTCACAAGTAATGACCTTTCAAACCAGTACATAGGCGGGGGTTTCATAAGGGTTACATACAATACCTCAGAGATGGATACCTCATCGCAATCTACAACATCTTATTATTATTTTTCCGGAATTGATGGTTTAATCAATTTATATTCATCATTCTATGTTCCGGGAACTCTGGATTCCATGGAAATACATCTGAAATTCCTAAGCAATTATTCGACATATCTGACAATCGGGAATGTTCGGGTATTTAACAGCACTTCCGGAAATTACACAAACAAGACAATAGATTTAAACAATGCCTATCTAAATTCTGTTTTAAACTACAACTCTATAAGCCTGAAAACAATTCCTATAAGGATGGGTATAGAGAATGTCTCGTATATTACGAATGCCACGGGAAATGCCGATGTTATCCTGATTACAGATTTATCAGGGAGCATGAACTGGAAACTTGATAGCAATGAGGATGGAAAAGCAAGAAGTTGCACTCACCCAAAACTCTATGATCCGGACACAAAAAGGATAAGCCTTGCAAAGTGTCTTGATAATGAATTTGTTGACATAATATTGAATACTGCAGGGAATAGAATTGGGCTTGTGGGTTATAGTGGTGTGCCAAATTCAATACCAACAGCAAATTCAACTATAGTGCAATCATCCCACGATTTAAGTACAAATGATATCTCTCTTAAAACGCAGATAAATGGTTACTGGGCGAATGGCGCTAATGGACTTTGCGGCGGCATAAGGCAGGCTAAAAACATGCTGGAAACGCAGAGCAACGCATCAAGACAGAAATTCATCATAGTAATGACTGATGGGCTTGCAAAGGTACAATGCAATCCAAATAACGAGAATAGCACAATTGGCTGTATTCCAAGAACATGCCCTGATACAACCTTCTGTGCAGGTGGCGGTTGTCTATACCAGCAGTGCAATGATTATGTGAGCGACAGGGCAAGGGATGATGCAATTAATGCCTCCTGTGATGCCCATAATGACCTTAACATAACAGTATATTCCATAGGCTTTGGTCCTGTCAGCAGTTGCTCCTTAAGCAATCAGACACTGAATTCAATAGCAACTTGTGGCAATGGAACTTATTATGCAAGCAGCAATGCCACGGAACTCCAGAATATTTACAGGAACATAGCACAGCAGATAACAACCATGAGTTATAGGGCACAGACTGCTGCTGTAACCGGGAATATAAAGAGATCAATTCTTTATCCAGAATCATATATCAAATTTACATACGCTCCTGTTCCTTTGAATATTACTATATTTGGCGGGATTACGCTAACTCAGGATACAGAAAGATTTAATAATGTTGAAAATTGCACCGGGAACATATTTCTTACCGAGAGTGCAAGGGTCTCTGATGCGTTAATTACATCATATTCTGCAGAGC
This sequence comes from Methanobacteriota archaeon, assembly GCA_021731385.1. GTDB lineage: Archaea > Altiarchaeota > Altiarchaeia > IMC4 > QMZM01 > JAKFXM01. The sequence goes on along the minus strand of JAKFXM010000065.1, from coordinate 1,882 downwards.
ACTGGACGGATAGATTGTATGTAGAAGGCTCACCGGAGTATATGCTTGGCGATTATGGAGGTGATTACAATTCCCTCGGTGATCCTTTCGTAGTACAAATTCCGAACCCCGTGGATAATCTCGCACCCGGTAAAAATAATTCAATAATGATAAAAACCGGAAACAGCCCGGCTGAGGATACAGGATGTTCCCCCGACAATAGGGCGATATATACCATAAGACTTGATGGCAGGGTCGGCTATGGTAACGTATTCCCTGAGAAAAACGGCTGCAACTGGACAATTCAGTTTGAGGATAATACATATCTGTCAGCAAAAATTCCGGAAACCTATAACGGCACTAAAACATGTTCATATACCATAAATAATATAACCTACAGCACATCAGATGCCATAGATGACGCCATGTACCGGTTATTAAGAAAACTGGATTCCAATAACAACAATAAGATGGACATAAAATTCGATTCAGATATGATAGAATTTGACTTCAGCAGGTCAGGTGGTGTCAGGTCATTATGGGGTCCCATAATAATTAAGTTAATCCTGTGGATGTGAGATGAGTATCATATTAAAATCTTTAGGATTTTATCTCGGATGTCATGAAAATCTTCATGTGATTGGTTCAGATTTTTCAAGCCTTTCAACTCCTTCGGAGATTGAAAGTGGTTGATTTATGAGGGGTTGTGTAGAGCGCATAATTGTTCCTATGTTCTTACTTGATGAATTCTTCAAGGTCAAATGCCAAATACCCTTCTTTTTCGAGTATATCCTTGCCTTCAATGTGTTTTGCAATCAAGCCAAACATCTCATTTCTTTTTCCGTTGTTCCAATCCACGGATTCGGCCTTCATTTTCAAGCTGTCCAAAATTTTCCTTGCCATTCCTTCTTTCAGGTCCTGCCATTTGCATTCAAAAAAGAAGATATTTTTTGCGGTTTCGTCCAGCGCCACAAGGTCTATCTCCTCTCCCTTATGCCACCACCTGCCGAGTTTTGTAAACCCAAACGGCCGGCTCGCCCATAAGAAGTCGCATGCAACGCCTTCAAAAACGAATCCGAGATATGCATCATATGAGTGTTTCATAATTTCAAAAGCATCTGGAGCCCCCCGTTCTATGAATGTCTTGTGAGGGTAAACAAACCTGAACCAGAACCTGAAATAATTATCCGAAAATATATATCGGGTGCTCTTTCGCGTCTCTTTTCTTTCGGTTGCAGGATATTCCCGGCGTATCACGCGGATTTCCTCAAGATTTTTCAGATACTTTGAAATTATACTCTTGTCTATATTCGTATAATTCACGATTTCATTTTGTTTCATATTCCCAAAGGATATTGCCTTAAGGATTGCAAAATAATTGGCAGGCTCCCTGAATTCCTGCTTCAAAAGCATTTCCGCTTCATTGTAAAGCAGGGCATCCCTCCCAAAAAACGAATTTTTCATGTTCTCAAAAATATCAAGATTCGGATTGAATTGCTTCAAATACAGCGGTATGCCGTCGGTGCAGCCATATGCCCTTATGCAATCATCCATGCTGTATGGAGGCAGAAATTCTTTCACATGAAAGATATTGACCGGCTTTATCTCAAGCTGCGCAGTCCTTCTGCCGAAGAGGGGAGACTTTCTGCCAAGCATCTTTTCCATCATGCTGACGGAAGAACCCACCAAAACAAGCATGATATTTTCCGACATGGAAAGATACATATCCCATATCTTCTGGAACTCGGAGGGTATCGCCTTGTCCTCTTTGACAAGGTACGGAAATTCATCAATAATTATTGCGGTCCTTCCTTCAATTCTCCCCGAGAAGCTCTTGAACAATTGAACCCAGCTTTCAAATTTAATCATTTTGAATTCTTCATCTTTTAGAAAGCTGCCCATT
>JAKFXM010000004.1 GCA_021731385.1 Methanobacteriota archaeon | reverse complement strand
TGCTGGGATGAATAATGAAGGCTCGGTGATTGTTGTAGCTAACAATATAACTTCGCTTAAAGACCTGAGAGGTAAGAATGTTGGATATCCAGGTCATGGGACAATTCAACATGTACTTTTCCTGATGGCAGCAGAAAAGGAAGGACTGAAAGTCAGTTATTATACCTGACTTTCAGGTTATAAATATTTAATCCCACTTTTTTGTAACATTTTACACTATACTGCATATGTTTTTCTTTTATTGTTGTATAGACAATAATTTAACATAATTAAAAATAAAATCAAAATCAATTGGTCATAATTTAGTCAATAAAAATATTTATATACTAAGAAATTGTATAGACAATTAACTTGGTATTCATAAAAAAGAACTACAGGAGAGGACATAACTATATCACTATAGCAGATGGCTATAGGGAAGGCGGCAAAGTAAAGCATCGTACTTTGCTTTATCTTGGCAGGCTTGATCAGCTCACCGAAGAAAAAAGGAAAAAAATCGAAGCCATCGTTAGAGAACTGCCAGAAGAAAAACGTTCTGATGTAGAATCATGTCTAAGCACCCTGGAAATGCCAGTTGTCAAAGAACAGGGGGATGTCGAGCTTCTCTACAAAATTGCTGAAAAATTGTGTTTAAGGCAGATTATCAACAATCACATTTCCAAAACTGCTGGTGTTGATGTCGGTACCCAGATGACGATCCTTGCAATAAACCAGTGTTTAGAAGCAGTAGCCTTGGACAACATTGATCTCTGGTATCATCATACAACTTTAGAGGAACTTTTCGGCATACCATTTTACAATCTGAATACAGAGAACCTGTGCCGTGCAATGGACTATATTTATGAGCCAATAATAGAGGACGGCAGAGTGGTTGATGCAAAAGACAATGCTATTGCCATAAAAAAATCAATTGTAGAGAGGCTCAAAGAACTTTTTGACATAAAACTTGATGCATTATTTTATGATATAACCTCAACCTACTTTGAAGGCAATGGCTGCATAATAGCGAGGCTTGGATACAGCAGGGATGGGAAGAGAGACAAGAAACAGATACTCATCTGCCTTGTAGTTACTAAGGAGCACAGGTTTCCCATATTTTATAATGTGCTGGAAGGCAACATCAGTGATTTGAAAACGGTGGCTCAAACGCTGTCTGTCCTTCAAAAGGAGTTCAAAATCGAGAAGACCCTTCTTGTTTTAGATAGAGGCATGATAAGCCCTGGCAACCTAAAAAAACTTGATAGTGCGGATTATGATTTCATAGGCGGCTTGAAGAAGGATAGATTTGTAAAAAATTTGATTCTTGAAGCATCTGAACTTGAAAAAGAGGAATATCGTGTCAGGGATGACATGAATGCTGTGGAGGTGGTTAAGGAATATAAAGGGAAGAACAGGAAGTTTGTAATTTATCTGGATAAAAAGAAAGCAGCATCGGTTAAGCAAGAGAGGGATATAAACCTCGCAGAAGCATGGAAAGGTCTGAACGAATATGCTTTGAAAGTGAATTCAGGGAAATATAAAAATGCTGCAAAAGTCTTAAGTAAGGCTAAAAAACTTACAAAAGGAGTTTCTACGTATTTTAAATCTGAAATTTCTATGGAGGACGGATTCGTTAAGATTTATCCGAAAAAGCTTGAGAAGAAAATAGCTCTTGCTGAAAAATTGGATGCCAGATATGTGCTTTTTTCTTCTGATCTGAAACTTTCAAAAGAGGAAATCATCTCAGCTTATTTTGATAAGGATGGTATCGAGAAGGCTTTCAGGAATATGAAGCAGCATGGTATACAGCCTACGAGAAATACTTTGCTTAATCGAGTTAAAACCAGGGTTTTTGTGGGCTATCTTGCTCTTCTTTTAATTGCTACGCTGAACTTTATCCTGAAAAAAGCTGGACTTGATATCTCAGCAGAAAGGGCTTTGCAGTATTTGAAATGGCAGAAAAAAGTGACGCTCAACTTAAATGGGGAAATAGTTGCCAAATCCACAGTTCCGGAGTTAGAGGCGCAAGAAATCTTGAAAAAGATTGACAGTGTAGAATCCTGATATTTTTTCGCTGATTTTTGAAATTTTCATTTGTAACAATTTTCATATCTCAAATTCACCATCCAAGAGCCTTAAAAACCAATCCTAAGATTGATTCTGGCTGTAATTTCCTAATAAAAGCTTCATTTGGAGTTTCACCCCATTCCAGCTTCAATGCACCGTGTAATCTGTCATTATACCAGTCCTTAAATTCATTTGCAGACTTGAATCTATGTCTGTGTTTCTTATATGTCTGAACAAATCTTTCAATCTTGCCATTGGTCTGAGGATTGTTTCTCCTTGATGGGATATGTATAATCCCTTTAGATTCAAGATAATTCTGAAAAACAGAATCAGCTTCACCGTTTTTATCTTTTTTATTTGGATAAAACTGAGCTCCCCTGTCGGTATTAATTGCCTCGATCATCGCGTTAAACTCCTCTGCTTGTTTTTCAGTCTCTCTTAAAACTTCAATTGCGTTTTCAGTGGTTGCATTGTCGAATTCCCCGATTGAGAGAATTTTCCTTGAGGCATCATCTTCATACGCTATTACCTGTTTTCCATCATACTCCCACCAGTCAGCATGGATCAAAGACAGGCTAAAGTCCCGCTCATACCTGCATCGCTTGCGTTTTTTTTGCTTATTTGGGTCTGGTTTCGCTAATTCCGATTCCAGAAGATATGCATGGATTTTATTTTGAGGAATGTCTTGATTGTATTCTGATTTTATGTGGTACCTGAGTAGTTTTGCCCCTAAAAATGATTCGCTGTATGCTTGTTTTATTATCTTTTTCTGTTCGTCTGTAAGATGCGTTTGGGGGCGTCTTTTCATATTCAAAACAGGATATTCTCCTGTTTCTTTATAGAGTTTTATTATTTGCTGTATTCGCCGCTTAGAGACTTTGAAATCATTGGCTACGTTGGCGGTAGTTTCTCCCTTTTTCAAAACCCAGTTTATTGCCAGGCGTATTCTTTTGTTCGTCATCTTTACCATGAGACCTGTGAACTGGTCTCCTGGCGAAAAATTCCGACGAAATAATTTCGGGATACTACAATGTGAATTAATGCTCAGAAGGTTTATATATAATCGTATGTTATACATTCTTTTGCTGATGGGCTCAAATTGGAAAAATGAAGGAAATCATATAAGGAAACTTACTCTTTTATTGTTGATATTATGTATTTGTTTAGCTAATCCCTTATTTTTCAGTGTTATTACCTGAGACCTGGTGTTTTCTTTTTGGATACAACAAACTTTACAAAATATCCGAAAGCTTAATATATATTAATATATATCATAGATATTAATGAGACGAATAGAAATAGACCAAGGCAAACTTGTCTTGACTGAAGGGGTAATTGGCTTTTTCCAGAAGACAGTAACCAGATTTGGCACCGGTGCAAAGATAGATTGTCCTAAAGAATATCTCAATAAAACTGTCTATGTGGTAGTGTGTGAAGATTGACTCCCGACAATTACATCAAGCATCTCGAAGAAATCATAATACAATTGACAACTGAAAGAGATGCAAGCTTACAACGAATTCAAGAGCTTGAAAAAGCGAATGAAGAGCTGAAAAAAAGGTTACGATTCTATGAGAATCCACATGCTCCACCATCAGCAAGGAAATTACAGAATGCTAAACCCTCAACCGAAATTATTGCGACTTCTAAAAAACGTGGTGCTCCAAATGGGCATAGGGGAGCAACAAGAACAACAAAGGAACCCGATGAAGTAATCGATGTAATTGCGGATCAATGTGAAAAATGTGGCAGTTCCAAAATAGAGAAAAAGGAAAATTGTGAAAAATCCGTAATCGAAGACATACCTCCGCCTCAAAAGATCAAAATCACCCAATATAATCGTTGGGAGGTCAAATGTCTGGATTGTGGCTATCAATTCATTTCCAAGCATCCTGACTGTCCAAAGACAGGTAACTTTGGAATATTCCTCCTCGTTTATATCACGATGCTGAAATTTCATTTACGTGGTGTATTAAGGAAGATACAGGACTTCTTAATCCACAATAATGACTTTGACATAAGTGTAAAGGGCATCCATGATATACTGTTGAGAGTGGGTAATTCTTGCAAGAATGAATATGATAAGAAGCTTGAAAAGATACGTAGTGCAAAATGGCGGTATATAGATGAAACAGGCTTCAAGGTCAATGGCAAAAAATGGTGGTTATGGATATTCAGAACCAATGATGGTGACTCTCTCGTGGTTATAAGAAAATCCAGAGGGAGAGAAGTCATCGATGAGATACTGGGTAAAGAGCATCGAGGGCCTGATATTGCCGATGGATGGCGAGCTTATGATAAGACAGCCATACTTCAGCGATGCTGGTCACACCTTTTGAGAGAAGTGGATGATTTCTGCAAAATATCAGAATACGGTAAAGGATTATCTGAGGAAATACATGCTTGTTTCAAGGCTTTGAAGGGATTTTTAGAGAGGAATCCAACTATGGATGAAAGGTGGCATCAGAAAGCGATATTCGAGAAAGAATTGGTGGATATTGTGGTTAAATATGATGAATTTAAGGAACTGGAAAAGCCCTTGACTTATATTAAAAATGGATTTGGGAACTGGTACACATGTCTTCTGTACCCTGGCATGGAACCGACTAATAATCTGGGTGAGCAGGCGATGAGGGAACATGTTATCTTGCGAAAAATCATTGGTTGTTTCCGGTCTGAGAATGGGGCTGAGAATTATCAGTATATTGCATCTTTACTGGCTTCATGGAGACTTCAGGGAAAGAATGGATTTGAAGAACTGGAAGGTCTGCTCAGAAGAGAGTTATGCCTGAGCTAAACAAATACGAAAAAAGAATTGCTAGACAGCCTCTTAAGCCCAAAGCCTGTAGATATTGATTTTGCATGATGTACCAACGCTACACGGCATCAACCACATTACTTTAAACAGTTTTGGCAATCTCATTATACCCCGATATACCCCTCCAGCCTTTTGATTGCCCCGTACTTCTCCTTCTTATCCACCTTCGCACACTCCAGCGCTTCCCTTAAAACAATTATCGAATTATCATAGACTTCCCTGTCTACTGGATATGGAAAACCATCTTTCCCGCCA
>JAKFXM010000169.1 GCA_021731385.1 Methanobacteriota archaeon | reverse complement strand
CAGTGAATCTCACAGTTACAACAGATGACAGTTCTTACTGCAGATATGATACGATGGACAGGAACTTCTCAGCAATGAGCAATTTATTCAATGAGCAGGGAACAAGCCACTCAATAAATGCATCCTCGCTCTATATTGAAGGTCTTAATATATTCTACATAAGGTGTGCAGACAATGCGGCAGGACTGAATGCAATGTCAAATTCAGTAATAATAGACTTTATATTAGATACTATTGCACCAACAGTAACAATAAATTCACCAGCAAATAATTCAATCCTCTCAAATTCCTTGGTACAGGTTAGTTTTGATGTGACAGATGCAACTTCCGGAATTAATTTATCATCAATAACCACTACTTTGAATTCAACGGGATTAGGGTTAAGTTGTTCAAGTATTACTAATGGATTTAGATGTAGCAATACAACAAATCAAAGTGATGGAAGTTATTCAATTGCCGTAAATGCAACAGACAATGCAAACAATTCTGCAACTACAACAATCTACTTTAGAATTGATACAACAGGGCCTGCAGCGCCGAATTTAAGCAAGCCCGGGAATTTCACAAATATTGGCTTGGTTGTATGGAACTGGACTTCTGTGACAGATTTATCAGGAATAAAGTATTACGAAATTCAGATAGATGACGAAATTTCATTTGGAGCACCATTAGTTAGTACTGCAACAACTACTGCAACCAATTACACCTCACAGTTTGTTGCAAGCAAAACCTATTATGCAAGGGTCAGGGCAGTTGACAATGCAACTAATAATGGAAACTGGAGCAATGTAGAGAATATCACAGTTAGCACAGGCATTGATGTTGCTGCACAGCCTGATGCACTTCCCGAATGGACGAGGATTGGGAATATTACAATAAACTGGACACTTAATCCGGGGAGTGATACGAATGGAATATGGAGGTACAGTTTGTTCAGGGCAACTGATGGAATTTCATATAGCGCAATATTCAATACAACCAGTTCGTCAATAACAAATTATACGGATGTGAATTTGAGCGACGGGAAATACTACTACAAGTTAAGAACCTTTGACAATGCGAATAATTCTGCGGATTCTGCCGTTATATCTGCAACAGTCGATACTGTCCCGCCAGCAGTTCCTGTACTAATAAGCCCTGTGAATGGGACAATAACAAATAACCTAATCCCGACATTTGCATGGGGTTCTATAACTGATGCCTCGAATTATTCAATAAATATAAACGGAACAGTCTATACAGTTAATCAGACAGCATGGAGAATTTCGCTGAATTCAGGAAGATACAACTGGAGTGTTCTTGCAACGGATAATGCAGGAAATAATGGTTCCTTCTCTGACAGCCGGATCTTAATATTGGATAATATTGCACCAAATACCCCTGCACTTTCTGCTCCCGGAGCCTATAGTTCAACCGGGATGGTTATATGGGGCTGGAGCAATGTTACAGATAACGGTGATGCAGGAATTATGTACTATGAAATCCAGACAGACGACGAAATTTCATTTGGAGAACCATTGATTGATACGAGAACAACAACAGCAACAAATTACACAGCACAGTTTGTTGCCAGCAACAAGAGATATTTTGCAAGAGTAAGAGCAATTGATAATGCAACTAATAATGGAAACTGGAGCAATGTGGAGAATATTACCGTTAGTACAGGGATAGACTCTGCAGCACAGCCCAATGCACCCCCAGAATATACAAATGTGAGTTATGTTGTCCTGAACTGGACTAATAGCCCCGGAAGTGATAATGATGGGATCCAGAAATACGGGGTTTTAAGGTCAACAGATGGTGCAGTATATTCATCAATAATTAATACGACAAATACAACCTATACAGATACGAATGTTACCGAGGATGTGAAGTATTGGTATAAGGTAAGGACTTATGATAATGTGAATAATTCTGCAGATTCTGCTGCTGTCTGGACGACAATCAGTTCAGTCGCTCCAAGCAGTTTATCAATAAGCATTAATGATGGGGCTACTTATACAAAATCAACATCTGTAACATTAACATTGAGTGCAACGAATGCATACCAGTGCAGGTACAGCAATGACGGCTCTTCATGGGGCTCATGGGGCGATTATGCAGCAACAGCACCATGGGTTTTAACTACCGGAGATGGGACTAAGACGGCCTACTATATGTGTAAGAATAGAGGTGGAATGACATCAAGTGCTGCGAGTGATACGATAATCCTGGATACAACCTCTCCTGTATTGACAATTACATCCCCGACATCCGGGTCTGAAGTTTCAGGTGTTGTTATGATCATATTTACCGGAGCAGAGAATTCCCCGCAGATTTCAATTGATGGGGGTACATGGACTTCAACTGCAACATCATCAACGCACCAGTGGGATACAACCTCAGTTCAGGATGGAACGCACAGCATACAGGTCAGGAGTACAGATTCCTCTGGTAATACAGGTTATTCAAACCAGATTTTGGTAACTGTGAATAATTATGCACCCCTCTGTGTTCTGAAAACGGATAAAATTTATGTGAAGAATAATGATACAATATACCTTACAACACAGTGCTATGAAAATTATGGGTCATATTATACAATAACAATCAACACGGCACCAATAGATTCGAATGGACTTGCAATCTCATTGACAGATACTGATAATGACGGAATCTATACAGGAAATTGGACAATTTCAACAGGAAACACGATTTCTGACGGAACAAAAACAATTACGGCGATGGTAATTCCTAAATTCGGCGCTTCATTTGCAAAGACAACAACCATAGCTCTTGACAATACAAAGCCATCTGTTCCGGCAATAAATTCTTTATATCCGGAATTCACCGCATTCAACAACAACAATCCCGGATTTAATTTCACTTCATCTGATTCCTCAGGGATTAAGGGTTATAGCTATGTTCTGACAGCAACAGAGGAAATTCCGGATAAAGCATCTGAAGGGAATTCAAGCAATGTATCCTATAAGGATTTAGCGAATGGAATCTATTACCTCAAAGTTCGGGCAGAGGATAATGCAGGGAACTGGGGTGATGTGGGGAATTATACGATTAATGTTGATGTCCTTAGATACAACATGACTAAAGGATACAACCTGATTTCAGTTTCCATTGATACAAAGAATATGACTGCTGAGGAATTACTTGATAAGATTGGAAGTGATGCGGTACAGATTACAAGATGGGATTCTGCAACGCAGAAATATGTAAGCCATGTGAAGGGTTATACCCCCAATAATTTCATCATAACCCTCCCCGAAGCATATTGGGTAATGGTCTCAAAGAACCTGAGTTATGAATTTAAGGGGTATAATTATACTGTTGCAAATGCGAGCATCGTCAGGGGATGGAATATGATAAGTTGGATGAATACCTCTACAAGCAATGCGCAGGCTGTTCTTGACAGCATTGGAAGCAGTGCAAAGACAATTGCCTACTATAACACAACAATACAGGATTATGTCACATATGTTACCGGGATGGGCGGGGTGAAGAATTTCACCGTTAATAATAAATTAGGCTACTGGATTTATGTAACTGAAAATGTATCTTCATCCTGGAGACCTGCAAGATATCTGCTGCAGGTTACCCCGCCCGGCTCTGCTGACCTCCTTTCTGATCTCTTAAAGTGGATGCCTGCATGGTTCCTGCCGCAGCAGGCGCCGCCGGATAAACCGGGCAATATTATTACGGGTTCTGTTTACAGGGATGGAAATCCTGTGGAAAATGCAACTGTTATACTGACTCATGGAAATGATGAATTATCCACAACAACCGAGAGCACAGGTATTTATCTGTTCAATGTGGATTATCCGGCTGATGAACTGATAGAGGCAACTGCTATAAAGAACGGATTTTCAGGCTCAACGGCAGGAAGGACAGACAAGGCATATCAGAGCCTGCCAACAATATTCCTGAATTATCCGTTTTATGAATCCCGGGAGGATTTCACCTCAGGGATACAAAAAAGAATTTCAGGCATGAATCTGACATTGGATATAATTACAGAAGAAAATGTATCAAACACAACACTTACAATAATGGCATTCCCGAAGCCGGCAGAACTTCCTGTGAAGGGAATTAAGAAATTAAGGATAAAATCAGATAAGGAATTTAATATAAGCAGTATGCTCCTGACTCTGAACTACACGGATAAAGAAATTACCGGGGTGAATGAATCCACAATTGCATTATACGGACTGAATAATGAGTGGGAGGAATTAAATTACTCTGTTAATGCAGAGAAGAATTATATATCATCGCAGATAACTGGGTTCGGGTATTATGCTTTTGGCGGCTCTGCAATAATCTCGAAATTCAATATAACGCTGCAGAAGGACTGGAATCTATTCTCACTGCCGTTTGAGGCGTGAATTCTTCAGATTTAATAGCATGAAATTTATATATCTAATCAAAAATGGAAACTGTAACAATGGAAAAGGTATATAACAGCATAATAGACCTCAAAAGCGATGTTATATACATAAAGCATCTAATGGAAGAGGAATACGAACTCAGTGACTGGGCTAAGTCAGAGTTAAAAAAGGCAAGAGAAGAAATGAAATCCAAGACAATCCCTCATGATGAGATTATGCAAAAATACGCATAAGATGACATTTGGGATTGAATGGAGTGAACGGGCTGAACGAACACTATCTAAACTACCGGGATATATATCATCCAGAATAGCAAGGAAGGTTGATTCCATCAAAGATGATCCCTTTCATTATTTAGAACATTACGAAGGAGAAGATGCAAATACTTACAAACTTAGGATTGGTGATTATCGGGCATTGATCGACATTGATTTTTCAAATAAGATACTAAATGTTAGGGTTGTCGGGCACAGGAGAGATATCTATAAAAATCTATAATCTCGAAATTCAATATAACCCTGCAGAAGAACTGGAATTTGGTTTCTTTGCCTTTTGAGGTGTGAAATATAGACCCCAAACAGTAATGTATAATCATATAAAAGAAGAAAAATTATAAAATGGCAAAAATAAAAATTCTGAAATCAATAATTGAGGGGTTTAAGATTCCTGTGCGAAATCCTGCAATATTTATTCCTGCATTTTTCTTTGCAGTGCTGGGTTCATTTACCAACATCCTATTTGGTAGCGTTCCGGAGCCGACTGAGACA
>JAKFXM010000226.1 GCA_021731385.1 Methanobacteriota archaeon | reverse complement strand
AGGGATGGCGGGGCAGAGATCGTAAATTTAATGAAGACTTGTAGCGCATATTATGCCCCTGCCGCATCAACGGCTGAGATGGCTGGGGTCATACTAAAGGACAGGAAAAAGATTCTGCCATGCTCTATTTTATGCCAAGGAGAATACGGGTTTAATAACATATTCATGGGCGTTCCGGTAAAATTGGGCAGAAACGGTATTGAAGAGGTTATTGAAATTGAGCTTAGTGGGGATGAGAAAAAAGCACTGCAAATGTCGGCTGAGTCCGTAAGGGAATTGTGCAGAATGGTTGATGGGATTATTTTTTGAATTTCCGTGTTCCTTAGTTACGGATGAGAATTTCCATTATGCCGGAAAATTTTGATTTTTATGGAGTAAACTCTATTTTTAAACATGGATAAATTATCCAAGTTGAGAAAATGAAAATGGGGTCAGATTATCCAAAGAAAATATTTCACTGGAGATTGATTGTATTAATCCTGATAGTAATTCTTGGATTAAGTATTCTATTGGCAACGGCTATAGGTCCAGTACAGATATCTCCCTTAACCATACTCACAATTCTGATTAATAAATTATCCTTAGTTAGCACACCACAGGATACAAATGAAATTATAATATTCCAGATAAGATTGCCTAGAATCATTTTATCTCTGTTAGTTGGTTCAGCACTAGCTGTTTCTGGTGTAGTAATGCAGGGAATCTTTAAGAATCCAATGGCAGATCCTTATATAATAGGAATTTCATCCGGTGCTGCATTTGGGGCATCCTCTACAATGGTGTTGGGGATTGCTATATTCGGTCCATATACCGTCTCTTTTATGGCCTTCCTTGGAGCAATAACGACAACCTTTGTAGTTTACAATATTGCCCGGGCGGGGGGGAAAGTACCTGTGGAAACATTACTACTTTCAGGGATAGCTCTTGCTTCCTTCCTATCTGCCCTTACCGGGTTAATAACATACATATCCGGTGAAGAGTTGCATCAGATTATATTCTGGTTAATGGGCGGATTATGGAATGCAAACTGGAATAAGGTTATGATAGCATTCCCTGTGATCTCTTTTGGTATAGTTCTTGTGTATCTATTTGCCAGGGATTTAAATGTAATGTTGTTGGGTGAAGAACCGGCTCAACATCTTGGCATAGAGACGGAGTTTTTAAAAAAAATCATGCTAATAATTGTATCTTTAATTACCGGGGTGGCTGTCTCTGTCTCAGGAATTATAGGCTTTGTTGGTTTGATAATCCCCCACATCGTTAGAATTTTAGTTGGCCCGGATCATAGAATTCTTATACCTGCATCTGCCTTAACGGGGGCTGTCTTTTTAATCTGGACAGATACCCTGGCAAGGACCATCATAACCCCAACCGAGATACCGGTTGGAATAATCACTGCTCTCTCCGGTGCACCATTTTTTATTTACCTGCTACGCAGAAAAAAGAGGGAAATGTTTGGATAGAACAAGAAAATTTTTCCTTTAGAAAAATTTTGTGGCTTTAAAATTTCTTTGAAATTTTAAAATGATAGAGATAAAAGACATTGAAATATTTTATGGGGACAGAAAGGTTCTGGAGAGTATATGTTTGTCAGCAGAAAATGGTTTCACGGGCATCATCGGACCAAATGGTTCTGGAAAAACGACACTGCTTAAAAGCATCAGCAGGGTATTGAAGCCAACGAGGGGTATTATCCTCCTTGATGGAAAGGATGTCTATGAATTGAAGGCACGGGATGTTGCGAAGAATATGGCTGTTGTATCCCAGGACACCTACCTGAAATTTGACTTCACTGCAATGGATGTGGTGCTTATGGGCCGTAACCCGCATCTTGGCAGATTTGAAATTGAAGACGCTGATGACATGGAGATTGTAGAGAAGGCGATGAGATTGACCAACACATGGCATCTGGCTGACAGATCAATTACGGAGATAAGCGGTGGTGAAAGACAGAGGGTTATCATTGCCAGGGCATTAACCCAAGAACCGGGTATACTGCTGCTGGATGAACCTACCACTCATCTGGATATAAACCATCAGATAGAAATCCTTGATTTAATCAAAGAACTGTCAAAAAGATTGGTTGTTATAGCAGTATTCCATGACCTAAATCTCGCAGCCAGATACTGCGATGAATTGATCATGCTAAGTAATGGCAAAATATTCGCTTCAGGAAAGCCGGAGGATGTCATTACTCCTGAGAACATGGAATCTGTCTATGGCATTGAAGTCATAGTGAAACAGGACTCTGGAAGATTAATTGTTTTTCCCCAAAGAAAACCCGTTAAGTCCGGGAGGGGCAGGATTCACGTTGTATGTGGTGCAGGTACAGCCACTTTCTTGATGAACAGTCTTGTGAATCATGGGTATAAAGTTACTGCAGGGGTATTAAACGAGAAGGACACGGACTGGGATACAGCAAAAACACTTGGCATAGAGGTGGTTGATGAAAACCCCTTTTTTTATATAACTGAAAAAAAATACCAGCAGAATCTTGAATTCATAAAGCAGGCAGATTTTGTTGTGCTGACAGACATACCCTTTGGTGAAGGCAACCTCTATAATCTAAAGGCTGTTATAGAGGCGATGAAACACGGCATTCAAGTAATAATGATTGGGGGAAATGAAATTGATAAGAAAGACTTCACAGGCGGAAAAGCAATACAACTTTACAATATGCTAAAAACAGGGGGATCAATAGTTGTGAAAAATTACCAGGAAGTTATTAATGTAATGGAAAAAAAATGTGGTTAAAAATTATTATTTTGGCGGTGCTTATCGACCTTGTCGTAAGAGAACCACCTGGGACGGGGTTGAATCCGATTGTAAAGATAGGTAATTTAATCAACAGGACATGGAGGAAATTCAAACACAAGAATCCAGTGATTGAAAGGATAACCGGTATCTTATTTGCATTAATCATCATTTCCCTGTGCACGGCATTTGTTTACCTTTTATTGAAGTTGCTGGAATTCGATAATCTCATACATCTTCTTGCTTCCGCATTTATTTTGAAATACTGTATTGCAGTGTCTGCATTCTTTGATACAGTAAAGCCGGTGAAGGAATCCCTGATAAAGAATGACTTCCCGGCGGCAAGAGAACATGTTAAACATCTGGTGACGAGAGATACCTCAAAATTGGGTGAATGGGGGATTATTTCTGCAACTATTGAGAGTATTGGAGAAAACATCTGTGATGCCCTGATTTCCCCGTTATTCTACTTTGCTTTATTTGGTGTGCCGGGTGCTGTGGCTTGTCGGATTATAAACCTGCTGGATGGGGCCATAGGCTACAAGACGCCTGATAAAAAATACTTCGGCTGGTTTTCTGCACGATTGGATGATCTGGTTCAGTTCATTCCGGCACGGATAACATCAATGCTGATAATGCTTTCTGCGTTAATTCTCCAGAGGAATTTTTGGAATTCCATTAGGGTGGCATTTAGAGATCACTCAAAAGACGATGGCATTAACTCTGGATGGACTATTGCGGCGATGGCTGGGGCATTGAATGTAGAGTTAGAGAAATCAGGCGTTTATAAGATGGGTGACCCAAACGATGAAGTGAATGTAAAGAAAATCAATGATGCATTGTTGTTCATACCCACAACGCTCGTCATATTCATTATCTCATTAATCCTTGTCATCGCAATACTTCGTATTGCGAGTTAAAATTTTGCAAGGCAAAATTTTTTTAATTGGGTGATCTAAAATGAAAAACAAGATATTTTTGGTATGCATAGTGTCCATGGTATTGGTTAGCGGCTGTATAACTGAAACAATAAGAACTACTGAATCGGAATTCAGCAGCAAATATCCAATAACTGTTACAGATGATTTTGGTAGAAATGTAACGATAACAAAAGAGCCGGAACGAATAGTCTCTACTGCCCCTTCAAACACTGAAATCCTGTTTGCACTTGGTCTGGAGAATAAAACCGTTGGGGTTACTGAGTACTGTAACTATCCCACAGGGGCATTGAAAAAAGAAAAAATCGGGGGATTCAGTACAGTGAATATAGAGAAGATTATTTCATTGAAGCCAGACCTTGTAGTTGCATCTGGCAAAACAGGGAATGAGAATATCGGGATGTTGGAAAATTTTGGTGTATCTGTTGTTGTGCTGGATCCAACGAACATTGAGGGGATATTGAAAGACATAGAACTCGTTGGTGAAATTACAGGCACAAACGAAAATGCCTCTAAACTGGTCGCAGATATGGAAGAGAGGATAAATGCAATAAAACCTCCAGGAGAGAAACTAAGGGTAGTCTACGTAGTCTGGCACGACCCGCTTATGGGTGCAGGCAAGGAAACATTCGCAGATGATCTGATAAAGAAGGCTGGCGGCATTAACATTGCAAATTTCACAGGATATAAGGTCATAAGCCTTGAGAGTGTGATATCTGAAAACCCGGATATAATAATTACCAGTGTAGGGCATGGTGATGCAAAGAATATGACTTATGGGTTTATATTAAATGAGCCAGGATTGAGAATTGTAAACGCGGTAAAAAACGGTAAAATTTATGGAATAGACGCCGATCTCACAGGTAGAGGTGCCCCGAGGATAGTGGATGCATTAGAGCAGTTTAGTGAGTGGATTCAGGGATAAGAAAAATGCTGACAAATATCTATCACATCACACAATTTGATGATAATTCAGCATACCTTAATTTCCTTGGCTGCAGATGGAGATGCAGGGGGTGTGTTAGATTATTGAGCTGGGACAGTCATCTCTCCCCCTCTGACAGAGGAAAATTGAGTGATATTTATAAAGAAAAATCATCACTAAGACTTGATCTAAAGGATGTTGTAAAAATTCTCGGTGGGAATAATGCCAATAAATTATATCTCGGTGGTTATGAACCCACTTTAGATCCAAATCTCGTAAAAATATTGAATGTCCTGAGGAATGAGGGATATCAGATAAAACTTGTTACAAATGGGGAATTTCTGAGTGGGCAGATAATGGAATTGGTTGATGAAGTAACATTAAGTATAAAGGCATTGGATGATGAAATTCACAAGACATATACTAGTACGAGCAATAGGAGAACGCTTGGGAATTTTGAGAAATTTCATAACTCTGAAAAGATTGAAATAGAAACAATCTATATTCCGGAGATAGTTGAATGTGAGGAGATATTGAAAATTGCCCGATAT
>JAKFXM010000130.1 GCA_021731385.1 Methanobacteriota archaeon | reverse complement strand
GCTGATTACTATATAGATAAGAATAAAGAGTTCAGCAAGATTAAGTGGATAATTGAGAGGTTAGGGGTAAATCATGAAGATGATAGCGATTTCCTTCTTGGATTATGTTATGTACATAACCTGAAGCGATTCCCTCTGGAATGGGTAAAGAAATTCACAGAGGGGATGTTATATAAAGAACATGACTTTGAACATGGAACCTGGGCAACGGGTGAGACAACGAGAAGGATTATTAAAGGGCCATTATTCGCTTTACCCTCTGAGGTGTATCATGCCATCTGCAACTCTTTAATGAAACGTGTTAGGATCAATCCAGAAATAGAAGATCGCTTTGGTTTGTTGGCTATAGAATCAACGGAGCATACCCCGAGAGAGGTTACTGAATATGTCTATGGTTTGTATTCCTTGGGGGAGGGTCTCCTATGGAATGAAAAGGTAAAGGATAAGGTAGCTAAAGTGCTAAAGCCAATATTGGGTAAAAGAAACCATCTTTTAGATAAAGGTAACTTCGAGGAATTAACTCAATCTGAAATCTATTATCTTGGCAAGAAGCTGTATAAGGATAATGAGATATATGCATTATTAGGGCAGAAAGAGAAGGGTATAGTTGATAGACTACGTAAAGTAGAAGAATATTTTGGAAAAAGGGAGATTGGTGAGATTGCAGGAATTTTAGCTATAAGTGGATTTGAAATTACCGGTTTAGAGGATGTTCCAATCTTACCATACGAGACATACAATACGGAACAGAGGCAAGCACAGAGACTAAGCCAAGACTTCAGGATTCAGATTATAAGAGGGGTTAAGGAGAAGGGGATTTCTAATAATCTATTGCCATTGATAACTGCCAAGGCATTTGAGTATGTAGTCGAAAACTGGAAAAGGATATATGATTCTGGATTATCAGTTAATGCCACAATACTCAAGACCATTAGCGAAATAACTTCTGATAGAATTGATGTATGGGCAAGAGAACTGGAAAAAGAAGGAATAGCAAAGAGGAAAGAGATGAAAAGGGTAGAGCTATCAGCAGAGGCCTTGAATAGGTTAAGAAAAGGAGAACCCATGTTGGATGAGGAGATTGAAATATTTGGAATTAAAGAGGAATATCCCCCATCATCAAAATCACCATATGAAGAACCAAATCTTGCGCCTATGCCATATCTCGATGTATCTGTACTGAAAGATAAAGACAGAGAAAATCCGAAATACAAAGAATTCTGGAAATATGCTGATGAAGAATTTAGTAAGATAAAGGAATTTTCATCAATTGATGAAGCAGTTTTCTGGCTGATTGAGAAATTAAGGACTGCCCAGTGGTTTGAAAAATCATTCATCTGTGAGGCATTGGGTAAATCATACTCTATTAATGCTGTCGAACCGTTAATTGCTCAATTAGATGATACAGAGCTTAAGGTTATATTTGAAGCCATACGGGCATTGGGTGAAATAGTCCCGGATATTCCTCAAACGCAAATTAAAGCAGAAGTTGTAAGTAAGATAATCGGAAAGGTATCCTATGAAGATACAGCTAACCGATTGATTGATCTATTAGGGTTAGAAAACATAACATCCGCTTTTATAGACAGCCCCTTTGGTACTGCCGTAATTTGTAACAGTAAATCTGTGTCAGAAGTAGTAAAAGAAGCAAAAAGTATCGAACAGATATTTGGAGTTCTAACTGAGAGATTTGGAAAGGGTGAGACCTCTACGATATTGTTATCCCTGCTAATCAGATTATATCCAGGGTATTATGATAGGTTTATCGAATTCTTGAAGGCCAAAGAAGAGCACGACATAAACAGGATTATAGATGAGTCAATGAATATGGCGGCAAAGTCATATCGTATAATAAACAGCTTTGAATCATTAGACCAGATTGAAAAACTGTTAGACAGGAATTTCCCTAATGAAATTAGGATAGAGTATTATCCTGAGAGCTATGCAAAATGTCATTCTGAAGTGCAATTTATTGTTATTTGGTATGACAGAAAGGGGACTAAAGTAATTTACTACAATAAAGATGGTGTTAAGAGTGAGACTATAGAAAGAGAGAGGGTAATTGGGGAATTAACTAACTTAGGTATAATTGGCGGGGAGGGCATTGTCACAATAATAAAAGGCGGATTTGGTGAGACCTCTGGGATGATCGCCCCCTGTTTAGATATAGATATACACAGCCATCCGGGGGGTCCCAGAGCGAGCGGTGTTGATATGGATTATTCATCCCAATGGTTTAATAAAATTACAACACTATCCCAAATCCTCCACGCCGAGATTAAAGGTAATAATATCGAACTAACCCTCAAAGATGGCAGTAAGAAAGAAATTTCTAAATTCAATTTCCTGCAGATCTACCTTGAAGAAAATGAAATCGAAGGCACAATATTCTCTGAAGATAACAGAATTCAGGTCAAAGGCGATAAAGCCAGAACCCTTGACGAATTCTGCAACATTTACAGGATACGAAAAGAAACCGGGCTCGCTGTTAATGAAATTTCAGACATTGTTGACAATTCTATAAATTCTGACTGGGTTATAGCAGCCATTGATTTAGCAAGGGAATTAGCAGATAAGTATAATCTGTCAATTCCTGAAGTAGCTGTAATCTGCTACAAACACGGCATAGAGGATTTCAAATTAGGTGAGGATGAGGTAGGAAAAAAGATTGATGAAGAGATAAGGGGATTAGAAACTCCTCCCGAAAGAATTCGTATCGAAGTAACCCCAACCGATTCCACGAATGTTGAATCTCTGCTTAAGGGAATTGCACATGAAAAGAAGGGGGAAAAGATTGAGATTGAAGGAAAAGATGCCGGGAGATTATTCGACAGACTAAAGGAGAGACTTAAGCCTCCAGAAGAGTTGAAAGGGGGTGTGGCTACAGTAACGGTAACTAAAAAATCAGGAGAGACGGAGAGACACACAATAAGTACGGAAGAAGAGGTCATAAGCCCGATACTCAGGACGAAGGCAGGGGAAATTTTAAAAAGAATTTCGGAAGAGATAAAACTTTCAGAGGATGACATTATCCAAATTCTGAAAAAAATAGAATTCATTCCTGAAAATATAGAATGGGTTATTGATGCAATCAAGATCGCAAGCGAGAAATGCGGTGAGGATAAATCAAGGCTTGCAAAGATTGCTGAGATTGCACTGAAGGCAACGCATGAATTATTCCTCATTAATGAGAAGACAACTGAGAAGGTAAGGGCTAAGGTTGAGGTAGAGATACTGAAAGCCAAGGCTGAGGAGATGGGGAGATACTATAAAAAAGGAGTTGGAACTGTTATACAGGCTATAGTTGCTGATGCAGAGGATTATGTAAATTATTTGGAGGATAGAGAGAAAGATCGGAATGGAATAGAGGAATCAATTTCATTAATAGAAAAATTGTATAGTGGAATTCCATTCTCACAACTTGATGAAAATTCCGAGGAATTCAAGCCATTATTTGAGATAAAGAAACTAATTCCAGAAGTTAGAAAAGAATGCAATAAATTGTGGGATGAACCAGAAAAGGCAGATATTAAAATAATATCGCATATCTGCGGACACATAATGAATTTGGGCCGGCTTTATGATACTCAATTGCTGAATTTAGTCTATGCAATAAGAAAGTACACGGGGGAAGACTACAATATTACAGTAAGGCTTGTATCTGGAGATAAAATTACTCACTTTATAGATGCGGGAGGTATTGGTGGTCGTAGTGATGCTTTAAAGAAGTATGCCAAAGGTGAATATTCTCCAGAGAAGGCTCTTGAATTCGCCAAACAGGAAGTAGAGAAATCCCGCGAGAAACTTGAGAGATACAAGGCAGGAAAGTTAGGCACTACAGAGAAAAAATTACAACTACAGGGAATATTCACTCCTGAAAGAATTAAATATCTTGAATTAATAAAGGAAAGGGCTAATCCAGAAGAAAAGAAGGGAAGGGTAGGTTGTATAGGCCCTGCAGGGGATATTTCTACTGCGTTGGCATGTACTGATGGGGTGGAATTTATTTTTGCTGATTCCTTAACATTCAACCCCAAACCTATGAAACATATGGGTTTCATTGAAGATATAGCCAAACCTGAAACAGGGTTCGAAGAGTTTTACACAATTGAAGACCTACCTGAGGGATTAAGAGAAATTATAAAGAGTCGTTATTTTGAGGAGAAGAAAAGACAGGGATGGACAAGTTCTAATACTCTAGATTTTGAGATAGGTTGTGCCAAGTATCCAATTTTATGGGAATTAGAATCCTGCGGTGCAAAGGTTGGTAAAATACAATTTAATGAGAAATTATCTGCCTATGAAATACCATTTACTATGCCCGGAGAGATTACAGAAAGAAAAATATTGTATTTTGAGATTGGAGATGCACGTAATGAAGAGGGGTATCCTAAAGGGTTAATAACAGAGATTGAAAAAGGTATAGACCACTATATTGATAAAGCACTCCAGGTCAAAGAATTTCCTGAGAAGATTAGAGATTTGATTATAGACAAGCTGAATAAAAAAGGGACGATTATCACCGATAATAAGGAACAATGGGTGAAGAACTATGCAGATCAGATAGTGGAAGTAGAAGATCAAAAAATAAGGGATTTTGAAAAAGAAAACAATCTGAAATTTGGTCAGTATGGTGTATCTCTGCTAACAAAAAGAAAAGAACTTGTAAAACCATCTGTTGGTGAAATTCCTGAAGCCGAAAAATTAGGCACTACAACGCAGGAAATCTCTAAAGCAAAACAAACCCTAGATAATCTACAAGAAGAATTCAGAGAAAAGGAAATTCTGAAGAATGGATTTAATTATATGGGCAGGTTATTGGCTACAGCAGATCCAGATGCAATAATTAAGACAGTTGAAGTCCTAGGCTGGGTTATAGATAGGAAAGATTCTGGTGAGATAGAAACTGAGAAGAAAGAATTGTCAGGATTTATTGCTGAATTTGAGAAACTTAGCAGAGATGAAAAGAGCAAAGTATTTGATTCTCTCTCAGACATCAGAGGAAAACTTGCGTGGTCTCAAAAGCTGATTGAAAGAGGGGCTGATGTGCAGAGAGGGATTGGTGGGGCGCCAAGCAAGGAAATGCCTTACACGGTTTCTTCAGTCATGTACATTGTAAAGGAGTTAGAGAGTCTTGCAGGGATAGAAGGAATAAAGAATTATGAAGACCTTAATAAAATCAGGGACGTT
>JAKFXM010000146.1 GCA_021731385.1 Methanobacteriota archaeon | reverse complement strand
TGGAAGGAACATATTTGCCCATGAATCAGGGATACATACCGCAGGAGTCATTAGAAATCCGTTCACATACGAGCCATTCCCGCCGGAACTTGTCGGGGGTAAGAGAAATTTGATGGTTGGCGATTCCTCTGGGACGGAGGTAATAAGGATAAAGGTTGAGGAGATATTGAAGGAACTTACGAACCTTGATGTAAAGGTTGATAAAAAAGATACCAGAATTCAGGAGATTTACAGGGACATACATAAACTTTATGACGAGGAAGGCAGAAGGTCATGTATCTCGGATGACGAACTCAAGAGGTATGTAGAAAAGTATTTCCTTCTTGAGCCGATGCTTGAGGAAGTGAAGGTTGATGAAGAGAACAAGAATTCGGATAATAAGTAGAATTATTGTTGCTATAGTTTTCTTCGTTTCATTGGGGGCGGGATATTAATATTCTTTTATTCCGGTGTAATCCCCTAAGGTGCCCTTTATTTTTGCTTTTGCAGGAAGAACAAGTTCATTAGTCTCCTAAATTTTCCCTAAATTTTATACACTACACCAAAAGCCCTCGATTTTCGAAGGCTACAAGCTTTCATTATGGATATCGTAGTGTATAATTTTATACACTACGAAAAATAGAAAAAGCCATTATTATAGCCTGTGGGTGCTGTAAATTCATGTAGTGAGAAAAATCAAGAAAAACTTAGGTAGTCTGCAAAGTAATCCTGTTACGAGCAGAAAGACCGTCAAGTATTTTCTGCGCTTCTTTTTTGCCTTGTGCCACGATTTTAGGCAGTTCTTCGATTAATGAATCTGGCATTTTATCTGATTATTGTTATAGGTATATGCAATAAGTTATTGCGATAAATTATGTGCAAGCCTTGCATATATCCTTACCGAGGGTATAAATACCAGTATATTGTAATAATTCATTAAGTCCTTTTTAACAATGAAAATAGAACCCTACGATCTTTGCCACATAGGCATTAAACTTAAATCATTTGTGGACTTAAATATTCTCAAGGATAAAGTACGGGAGGTATTATCCAAGAATGGATACGATTTAGTGGATAAAGCACTCATTGATGCTGAAAAAAGAGTTATAAAAGGGGTAATATGCTCTAAAGATAACACAACTGTTGAATTAAATTATCCGGCAAATGCCCTTAATATAGTGGGCAAAGAATCGGCCAATGTGTCAAAAATATTTAGTGAGGTCGTGAATATTTTACCCGACATTGGTTATGACACTACAGCAACTGTTATTTTTTATGAGATTCTTGCAAATCTAAATATAAAATTAGATAAAAATCCCCAGGACATTTTAACTAATTCATCAACAATAGATTTGAAATCATTAAGGGATATAAAGGATGTTGGTGTGACGGGCGTTTTGATAAGTAATAAAGATAAGGCCCCGGAATACGCAATATTTAGCTTAATCATAGAACCAAGTCCAAATAGTCCAAGAGATCGACTTGTGATAAGATTACAATATAGGTCTAGAGATACAAAGGAAATACTAACATTCCAAAGATCAATAGAAGATAGATTAACTAAGATTATTGAATCTCTCGGAGGTTGAAACAATGGATAAATTTAAAATGGAACACATGCAGGTCTCTACATCTGGGCAATTATCCGGCATAAATATAGATTTTCGTCCAGTATTAGGAACTACATCTCAATTCCTAGGTGAAGAACAAATCATATTAAACGATATTGAAGTGCTTCGTTCAGAGGTATCTGAACTAAAAAGAGAAATTAGGAATAGAAAGGCAATAACTACTGAAGAATCTTTAATACTATTATGGGACAATGAATACGATGAACGGTGGAATGACTTATAATCAACGGGAGATAATCCTGATTCCATTCCCTTATTCCGATTTATCTCAAAATAAAAAAAGACCGGCAATTATTCTATCAAATGGCGACCATAATTCAAGCAATGAAGACGTTATTTGCTGTGCTATAACAAGTAATCCACGAAACTATGCAAATAGTATTGAAATCGCATCCAAAGATCTAGACTTAGGGGATCTGCCTTATGACAGTAGAGTAAAACCAAATAAGATATTCACTCTAAGTCAAAAATTAATAGTAAAAAAACTAGGTCGATTAAATATACCTAAATGTAAAGAAATTGTTGAAAAATTAAATATATGCATCGAGATAGATGATAGTTGATTTTCGTTGTTGGGTAGTGTAATGGATTTTGCTGAAACTTCCAAATAACCTATTGGAGGTTTTAGCAAATGAAACCATTATTTACTAACGAACAGGCAAGGGCTTTTTAAAGGAAGAAAATGGAACATGCTCAATTATCAACTGGACTAAAAGTATTTTGCCCCGAATGTATAAAAATAGATTATGTCCACTATACCTTAAGAGATACTATCTCTTCATCTTTGTAAGTACATGGCACTAATAAGTGGATTGCCTTTGGCTCTATCCCATTTAGAAGAGTTTGTACTTTTTTCTAAATTCTCGTATCTTCTGATAATCTCCTATAACCTTTATAGTAATTCCAGCCCTGAATTCCTCGTCAGGATTAGGATTCCTGCGGGTACTTATCTCTATCGGTTAATTGTGGAAGTGGTCTATTTTTATTCCAAATTCTTCTTCAATATCCTTGAAGGTCTTTCTCTCCTTTGTCAGGGGAGAAACAGAAGGTATGAACGCCTCATATATCATCGTACTGTCTAGCATTTTTATCATCTCTACAAGAGATATATTCTCTGATTTTATACGAAATTCCTTTGGAATTTCGTAGCTATGAATTTGCTTTGCAAATTCATATTAAGAAGCAAGTATCTATTTTTGGACATTATTTTAACTATATGCTTATATAGCATAAATACGCTCCGGTTTTTAACTTCTACCTCAAGTTCGTATCAATCCTAATTCTACCTTGCCTTCTCCCATTTCTTTATTTCCATATAAGTGCAGGAAACCTACGGTTTCCCGCCCTTATCAACCCTACCTTTCCCTTTGTCAATCCTAATTCTACCTTGCCTTCTCCCATTTCTTTATCTCCATAACCTGCGAGAGGGTGGATTTTCTCTTTATTTCTTCCCTAACCCTGTTCTCCTTTTCATATACATCAAGCGCCCTGTTTGAAATCTCAATTGCATTTTCCTTTGGCACAACAACTACCCCATCAGAATCACCGATAATCCAGTCACCGGGCTTTACAAGAATTCCACCGCATTTTACAGGAATGTCAATCTCGCCAAGGCCTTTCGGTTCGCCTGCAGCAGATTTTATATCCCTTGAGAATGCAGGAAATTTCAATCTTTTTATTTCTTCTGTATCGCGAATCGCACCGTCAATAACAACACCCCCGATGCCCTTCTGCTTGCTGCTGATTGACGCAAGTTCCCCCCAAACAGCATTTCCTGTTCCCCCGGCATCAATAACTATTACATTGCCCTTTTCCGCAATGTCTATGGCTTCAACCGGCTTTGCCCAGTCTCCTGGATAGGTTCTGACTGTTATAGCTTTTCCGACAGCCTTTGTACCTGATAGAGACCTTATTCCCTCCATGCTGCCACTTCTGTGCATTGCATCGCTGATATTTGCTGTAGATACGATCCTGAATATCTCTCCCGGATTTTTGTATTTTTTGTAGAATTTTGTTTTTACAGGTTTTCTAACCCACATTGCCTTTTTTATAACTCCTGTTGCCTTTTTTGCATTCTCAGCCTTAGTAATTGCTCCGCCCACAATTACAATCGATGCCCCCGCATTAACGGCCTCTGCAGCAGTTTCCGAATTTATTCCACCGGCAATTGCCAGGGGAATTTTAACAATATTGGAAATATTTTTTAATTCTGCAATCGGATTAATCCCCATCATCTGCTGGTCTATACCAACATGAACACAGATATAATCCGCACCAATCTCCTCAATCCCCTTTGCCCTTTCAGACATATCATCAACATTCATCAGATCAACCATAATCTCACAACCATAATTCTTCCCAGCCTCAACAGCCTCTTTTATCGTAGAATTATCTGCAACACCAAGGACTATGACAATATCTGCGCCGGCCTTTGCAGCAGACTCAACCTCATATCTCCCTGTGTCCATCGACTTCATATCAGCCACGATTTTATTCTTTGGGAATAATTTTCTTATGGTTCTTACAGAATTAAGGCCCTCGGATTTTATCAGAGGAGTCCCAATTTCAATCCAGTCTGCTCCTCCAGCAACTGATTCTTTTGCGACCGCAATCGCTCTTTTCATATCCAAAAAATCCAGAGCTAATTGGAGTACTGGTTTCATATTGTCTCTATTTCCCTTTTCATCAATCTCCTGTATTTTCCATATCTGTCCTCGGGGGAAAATCTGGGAGGTCTTACACTAAATGTCTTTGAATTACAGATAGGACAATTTTCCTTCAGGGTGTATTCATTGCATTTTGGGCATTTAAGGATTTTCATTATAACATCAAATCTTTGATATAACATAGTCCGTAAATTCAGATGTTTTTGCAGTTCCTCCAATATCACGGGTCAGCATTTTACCTTCCCTGAAAACATCTATTAAGGCATTATTTATCCTCTCTGCAGCCTTTACCTCCCCGATGTATTTGAGCATTAAGACGCCTGAAAGAATCGTTGCGGTTGGATTGACCTTGTCCATCCCGGCATACTTTGGAGCAGAGCCATGAACGGGTTCGAATACTGCAATCTCATCCCCCATGTTTGCACCGGGCGCAACACCCAGACCGCCAACAAGCCCTGCGCACAAATCAGAGAGTATGTCCCCAAAGAGATTTGTTGTAACAATAACATCATATTGTTCCGGTTTTATTACCAGCTGCATGCACATATTGTCAATGATCTTGTTGTCAAATTCTATTTCCCTGTATTTCTCAGCAACAGTTCTCGCAGTTTCCAGGAAAATCCCATCAGTAAATTTCAATATGTTTGCCTTGTGCACGGCAGTTACCTTTTTCCTGTTCTCATTAACTGCATAATCAAATGCAAATTTCACTATCCTCTCGCACGCCTTTTTTGTTATCAGCCTTATTGCTTCTGCCTCTGTCCTTTCCTCATTTCTGTAGCGTTCGATTCCGGAGTATAAACCTTCCGTATTCTCCCTCACTACAACTAAATCTATCGCCTCGTATCTTGATGGAATTCCCATAAAGGATTTCGCAGGCCTGAGATTTGCATACAGATTCAGTTTCTGCCTCAATGTAACATTAACGCTCCTGAAACCAGAACCTATTGGGGTTGTGATTGGTCCCTTTAATGCCACCTTATTC
>JAKFXM010000219.1 GCA_021731385.1 Methanobacteriota archaeon | reverse complement strand
GGAGCAACAATCATGCAGGTATCGCTTACAACAAAAGCACCGGATTTTTCAATTTCTTTTATTATCCCTTTCTTCTCTGCAGTCTCCCTTATCTTTCTCGCAGTTGCTATCCAAAGTGTTGATTTTGTTTTCTTTCCTTTCAGAAGTTTTGAAATTTCGATAAGTTCCTTGAGTGATGCGTGCGGGCATCCGATCGCGACAAGGTCTATCTTCTTTGCCCCTGAGTTCAGGGCTTTATATCCTTCATCAAGATTTTCTATTTTTATTTTCTCAGAATTTTTACGAATTATGTCTTTACCTTTTGCCTCAGGCGTTATCCCTTTAATGTGATAAAGAGAGACAGCACCAGAAGCAGCCATCGCCGCACCAAGTGACTTTAGTTTGTCGGGATTTGTTTTTATGTTTTTTTTAAAAATAAAATACGGAACAGAATTTCCTGCCTTTTTTCCAACAATGTAGCCAAGTGCACCGAAATCTGAAATTCCGTCAAGTTCGCATTCTACATTAACAATCAGATTAGCCTTCCTGTTCTCGTCAAGATGATAGCCGTACACCGGGGTTATTCCGCAGATAGCAGATGCTAAGGCAGAAATTCCAGATTCTCTGTTTGTCCTTGCCCCAAGAACAGAGTTTGCATAAGAAACTGCAGAGGATTCACTCCATGCAATATGCGCCCCAAATTTTGGTTTGTTTCCAATGAAGTAGGGGGTGCAGGTGCAACTTGGTTTTATCCTCATTTTTTTGAATGCGTTGATTATCCTTAACTGATTTTCTGCAAATTCTTCAGGAATTCCTAATTTCTTCCAATTCTTCAGATCCATCCCGCAAGGGTTCAGGGTTGTTTTTACCCTGATTCTTGCGCCACTGTCAGCCCAATCATTTAGAAATTCAATCCCTGCATCGCCCAAATTCTTATAACTCACTCCAGAAACCTGAGAACTCGAAATCTCAACCATTCTTTCTGCGTTGTAGATCTCCCCCAATGCGACAAGGATTTCCATCGCCTTCTGGACGCCTTCTCCTTCCCTGCCGTTGAGCATGTCTTTTTCCTGTTTTGTGAGGTTCACTTTTTACTTTTCTCGAAGTACTCTCTTAAACAATCCCAGTTATCTTTTTTTTCAAATCCATTTTATATCTCCATCAGTTTCGCCTGTTTTAAAAATCAAAATTAGACAGGTTGTATTGTAAGTTCTAAACGAATGAATATTGTTTTTTTGCATAATACTATATCCCCTTTTTTTAATCTTTTTTTGTTTAGGAAGCATTCTCCTTCAACACAAAAAAAGACCTCTGTTGCTCTTTCGTGATAATGTGGGTTCACAGATGAATTTTTCGGAATTTTAATTACCTGAACTTTACAACCATCTCTATCCAACTCTTTATCATCAAAAATTATTTTTTTGAAATATACAAAGTTATCGTGAAAATATCGCTCATTGAATTCAAGGCTGGCTACATTTTCTTTTTTCATCCATACCCCCACCCCCTACATTTCCCTCTTGCCTTATCCCTCTTTTTCAATTATCCCCTTCATTACCTGCTCAATTTTGGCGCTCATATTGTATCCTTTCTCCCTGCAAAGTTTTTTGAAACGGGATGCGATTGTTTTGTCTATTGTAAAGTTAAGTCTCGTTTTTGTCCTTATCTTTTTTGTCTTTTCGAATTCTATCAGGGTGTCAAATAGTGCCTTGTCTTTCTTCGCAATATTCTTCGCAATATCCATAAATTTATCTGACTGCATCTTTAATCATGTCCTCTATACTTTTTATGCCTGTTATCCTGCGGATTATTATCTCCTTTATTAACTTCACCACCTTATCATCATAGGTGTCATGGCCTTCATATTCGGCGTAGGCTTTTATCAGCAAGGCGGCGGTTCTTTTATTGCCCTCCATAAAAACATGGTCCAATAGAACGGCTCTGACCAGCCATGCCAACGCCTTTGTCCAATTTTCCGTCTTCTTGGCGTAACTCAGGGCAAAATCTAAACTGGCTTCGTTATTCAGCGTGCCGTCTTTGAATTGCTGGTTGAGTGCTATGACATCCTTCTTGTTTAGTATGAATTTCATTTTAGATATATATTTATATGTATAAATATGTATTAATATTTAAATTTAACTATCCTCAATTATAGTGAAATTTTATTTCCCCAAGTCCACTCTCTCAAATTTCTTTCTGTCTTTATCCCAAGGAATCGTAGCATCAATTCCGACCTTGCATGTCATCCTGTCTTCCTCCGCAGAAGGATCAAGGGAACTGCCCTTCCCCTTTTTCATAATTACATCCTTGTCTGCCTGTACTCTGGTTGCTATCGCCCACTCAATCTCCTCAGGATCATGAATGTCTATGTCATCATCAACAATTACAACATGCTTCATGCTTTCATGCCCTCTGAATGCAGCTTCTATTGCCCTCTTTCCATCGTCAGAATTCCTTTTTTTTATCTGCACAATTCCATGAAGCCATGAGCATCCCCCGTTTGTGAGAATTACGTTTTTGCATCTACATACCTTGTTTACCTCATTGTAGATTACCGGCTCTCTTGGCATCCCCATCAAAAGTCTGTGTTCGCTATATGCGGGGAGTAATGCCTGATAAATCGGATTTTTTCTATGCGTTATGCAGTTTATCTTTATCACCGGCTCTTTTCTCACAATATCCTGTGTTCCGGTAATGTCAACAAATGGCCCCTCATCATGTCTTTCTTTAGTTATAATTCCTTCAAGGACAATTTCAGAATTTTCAGGAACACAGAGATTTAATGTTTTACATTTTACAAGCCGGAGTGGTTTGAGTGAGTTAGCGATTGCAAGTTCATTGACCTGAATCCCTGTGGATATTGCCGCAGCAAGGGAAACAGACGGATGAATGCCGATACAAATTGCAATCTCAAGTTCGCCTTTGCAGCGTTCAATGTACTTATAAAGGTCTCTCTGGCAGATTCTTGCAACAAGCTTATCCTTAGATGTGGGTGATGCTCTATGGTAGTCTGCATTTATCCCATATTCAGGATCCTTTGCGATAAAGATCCCTGAGGTGATATACGGCCCCATATCCCCGCTGCTGTGAGTGAGTATAGGAATCTCTGAAAGATCAATATCTTCTTCAACAACCTCCTGACATGCGCCCTTTTCAACTATCTCGGGTTCTTTTGGATTATTTATAGCATCGGAAATTTTGAGGAGCAATTCATCTTTTTTAACGCCGAGAGCAAGTGCAAAATTTTCCCTTGAACTGCATACTCCACCGACTACCCTATATTTTGAATTTTTTACATTTTCAAAAAGAACTACCTTACCATCATTCTCCTTAAGAATTCTTGCAATTTCAAGATTTGGGTCTACAGGCTTCTTGAATTTCAGCAATTTTTTTGATTTCTCAAGTTCTTCTAGAAAACCCCTCAAGCTTACTTCCCCTTCCATTTCTTATACATATTATGCTCAATTTCCAAGACATCTAAAACCTTCCCGACAAAGAAATTCGTGACATCATCAACGGTTTCAGGTTTATAGTAATAAGCCATGTTTGGCGGCATAATTACTGCCCCGGCAAGTTTCAATTTCTTCATGTTCTCTATTGCAGCCAGTGTAAGGGGCGTATCTCTTGGGACTACGACGATTTTTTTTCCTAATTTCAGGATATTCTCTGCAGACCTTGTTATCAGGTTGTCAGAAAACCCGTTTGCAATTGCTGATAGGGTTTTCATTGAGCAGGGAATAATTACCATGGCATCAATCCTGCAGGATGAACTTGCGATTCTGGCTTCCAGATCATCCTCTTTGTAACGATAGTCTGCAAGTTTCCCTATTTCATCTGCCTTCTCCAGCTCATATTTCATAACCTTTTTTGCAGCTTCTGAAATTATAAGGTGGGTCTCATGTTTGCCCTTGACAGCATCCAGAAATCCTTTTCCCAGAACAACTCCGGATGCCCCTGTAATTGCGACAATAATCTTCATTGTAACCTTAAAGGATTTGCGTCAATATAACTAAATTATTATGGAACTTACCGATATTATAGAGGGCAACACAAGGCTTCTTGTTCCGGTTGGAGAGAAATTATCCAAGAAAAATCCGGTTTTCTTTAATCCCGGGATGGAACTAAGCAGGGACATCTCTGTTGCCGCTGCCCGGATTTCCGGGGTTAATAGATTCTGCGACCTTCTCGCTGGTTCTGGTGCAAGGGGGGTCAGGATTTCAAATGAAGTGAATTGTGATGTTGTTGTGAATGACATAAATAAAAGGGCTTACGATCTGATTAATAGGAATATTGAATTGAATAATTTGAATGCAAAAGCAACAAACCTTGAGGCAAATATCCTGCTGTCAAATGAAAGGTTTGATTTTACCGACATAGACCCCTTTGGAAGCCCGACAAGATTTCTGGAATCTGCAATAAGGGCAACAAATAATGGCGGGATTCTTGGCATAACTGCAACAGACACTGCTGCACTATGCGGCACTTATCCAAAGGCGTGCAGGAGAAAATATGATGCTGTTCCCTTAAGAACAGATTACTATAATGAACTGGGTTTGAGGATACTGATAGGATTTACTGCAAGACTGGCTGCAAGATATGACATAAGCACAATTCCAATATTCTCACACTGCACAAGGCACTATTTCAGGACATATCTCAGGGTTAGTCTTTCTGGAAAGAAATCAAAGGATTCTTT
Organism: Methanobacteriota archaeon; assembly: GCA_021731385.1. Lineage (GTDB taxonomy): Archaea > Altiarchaeota > Altiarchaeia > IMC4 > QMZM01 > JAKFXM01. Next base: position 592 of record JAKFXM010000219.1, on the reverse strand, counting down.
AAAAAATATAAATTTTCTACAGCACTGCTTCAATTGCCTTAACCGGAGAATTGCATCAATCGACGAAATCCGGGAAAAATGCGAATGTGGGGGAAGATTCAGGAACTCCGGGCTTTTATGGACGGGGAATTTTGCAGATTCGGAATTCTGCAGACTTCTTGAGGGAGAGTTAAGTGCAGGAAAATTCAACAAGAAAAAAGAGGCTATAAAATTAACTGGAATGATAGCCAACGAGCAGGCAATAAGCAATCCTTACTACAATATCCACAAACTCTTCAGAAAGATTAAAAGACCTGCAAGGCCTATGGAAGATATAATAGATAGGCTAAATTCTGAAGGTTTCAAGGCAGAAAGGACACATTTTTCTGGTACGGGGCTCAGGACTGATGCCTCTGTCTCTGAAATTTATAATATTTTGGAGAATTGATATTTATTATTGCATGTTATATAAAATAACAAAACATTAAAATTTAAACGCACTGAATCTGCCCCTTTTAATGGGCAGTTCAATATATGGGGCAGATTCAGGCGCATAAAAACTGTCGGCTTTAGCCGACAGTTGTTTATATTCTTATTTTTTTGTATGTTATTT
>JAKFXM010000088.1 GCA_021731385.1 Methanobacteriota archaeon | reverse complement strand
GCGAAGAGGAAGGGTGATATAATTCTTGGCATATCAGGTCTAAAAAACTAAAATGACAACCGAAGTAACAAATAAAAATTTTGGGGAAATTATTAAAAATCCTCTTGTGCTGATAGACTTCTGGGCGGAATGGTGCATGCCCTGTAGAATTCTATCCCCGACTGTTGAGGAGATTTCAAAAGAGTATGGGGGGGGATTGGTTGTAGGCAAGGTTAATGTTGATAAAAGCAGAGAAATTTCATCGGAATTCGGGATAATGAGCATACCTACACTGATCCTGTTCAAAGATGGCAAGGCTGTTGACAGGACGGCGGGGGCATTGCCAAAGGCAAAAATAAAGGCAATGGTGGACAGGTGGATTAAGTAAATATTGATATCGGCGCTGTTGTCAGACCCTAATTTCAAAAAAGGAAAAATCTGCTTTGAATATGAAATTCCATTCATGGCGGGGTGTATTTGATTTATTTAATCTTTTATTATAATATTTGAATAGTATAATCTAACAAAGCGAGGCATTACGGATAAAGGGGCAAATAGAAAAAATATAGCAGTATAATGAGGGATCATAGCTGTTAACCCATTCCATGACAGAATTACAAATATTTTACACAAAGGAAAGCGGGGAGTCCGTTCCTATTGTAAAGAATATCCTTGAAAAGACATATGACATAAAAACTGCACCTCCACAAGAACTTGAAATTTTGGAAACTTATTATAATCCAAAGAGAATGCAGTATGATGCCTCTCTCCTGCTAAAGCACCTTAATAGAATCAAGGGTCCCGGACTGGCTATATGGATTCTCGATAGGGAAGTTTATGTAGAGGGCATGAATTTTGTATTTGGCTGTTCATCTTTTGGGGAGGGTGCCGTATTGTCAATAAACAAATTGGATTCATCAAGCATGATAGAAAAGGAGGCAGTACATGAAATTGGACATGTCCTAGGGCTTGAGCACTGCAGAAATTTCTGTGCCATGCAGTTCTCGAATTCTATTCTTGACGCAAAGATGAAGTCAAAAACGCTCTGCACATGGTGCAAGAGAAAACTGCGATTATAAATTCTCTTATCTGGCAGGATTCACAAGGTTATTTGAATTCAGATAATCAAATCCTTGGTGCTTTATACCTCTTCATCAGCGCAGAATTGCTCACAACCGATATCGAACTAAAACCCATCGCCGCAGCCGCAATCATCGGATTCAGTAGAATACCATAGCCATAGAGTATTCCTGCTGCCACAGGTATGCCGATAATATTGTAGAAAAACGCCCAGAACAGATTCTGTTTTATCTTATCTATGGTATGCCTACTTAAGTCGATTGCAGTCACGACATCCTGCAGATTGTCTTTTATGAGAACTATGTCCCCCGTCTCCATTGCAACATCGGTACCCGAGCCAAGCGCAATCCCTATATTGGCTTGTGCAAGGGCAGGGGCATCGTTTATTCCATCTCCAACCATTGCAACAATTCTGCCGTCTTTCTGAAGCATCTTTATATTCTCCGCCTTGTCCTTTGGCAGTACCTCTGCAAGAACCCGTGTTATTCCAAGTTGAGACGCTATAGCTTTCGCAGTTCTTTCATTATCCCCCGTTAGCATCATGACTTCAAGCCCCATTTTTTTGAGCCTCTCTACGGCGCTTTTTGACTGCTCTTTCAGTGTGTCAGCAATCGCAATCAAGCCAAGAAGTATTGAATCCCGGGAAACAATAATGACCGTTTTCCCCTCATACTCAAGAGATGTTATTTTCCCTTCAACATCCGGGGTTATCTTTACCATACAATCAGACATGAGACTCCTGTTTCCGATGGCGATTATTTTCTTTCCAAGCATCGCCTTTATCCCCTTTCCACCTATCGCTTCAAAGGACGAAACCTTCTCAATGTTAGACCTTCTTTTTTTCGCTTCATGAACCACTGCCTCTCCAAGAGGATGTTCTGAACCGAATTCAGCTGCAGCGGCAACCCTCAATATGTCCTCCTCTCTATATCCATTAACTGCAACAACATCAGTTACCTCTGGTGTGCCTTTCGTGAGCGTTCCTGTCTTGTCAAAAACGATTGTATCTAATCTGTACGCGTTTTCAAGCGCCTCGCCGCTCTTTATAAGTATTCCGTTTTCTGCGCCCTTGCCTGTACTGACCATGATTGCAGTAGGTGTTGCAAGCCCAAGTGCGCACGGGCATGCTATGATAAGTACTGCAATGAATATACTTAGCGAAAAGACAAAAGGCATTGCAGCAATAAAGTACCAGCAAATAAATGACACCAGTGCAATGATAATTACTGCAGGCACGAAATACGAGGAAACTATATCAGCAAGCCTCTGTATCGGCGCCTTTGATGCCTGTGCCTCCTCGACAAGTTCTATTATCTGTGAGAGAACCGTATCCTCCCCTACTTTTGCCGCCCTGAACTTCAGCACCCCGTTTTTATTTATTGTTGCACCGATTACCGTGTCACCTTTGTTTTTTGCAATGGGTAATGCTTCACCCGTTATCATTGATTCGTCAACATAGGAATGTCCATCAATTACAATTCCATCTGCAGGAATTTTTTCTCCTGGTCTGATTAAAAGTATGTCATTAACCTTTAAGTCATCAATCGAGACTTCTACCTCGTTTCCGTCTCTTATTATTCTTGCAGTCTTTGGTCGCAGACCCATGAGTTTTTTTATTGCCTCAGAGGTTTTCCCTTTTGCAATTGCTTCAAGGTATTTTCCAAGAAGAATTAGTGTTATTATTATCGCAGCAGTGTCATAGTACATCAAGGTACCGAATATCTCCGGGTTTGTTGTTGCAAGAACGCTATAAAAGTATGCAGAGCTTGTCCCTACAGCTATCAGTGTGTCCATGTTTGCAGTTTTGTTTTTGAGGGCAATGTACATTCCTCTGTAGAACTGCCTCCCTATTATAAACTGCACAGGGGTTGCAAGCAGAAAAAGTATTGGTCCAAGTGGAAGCCATGAAGGAACCGAAAAACCAAAAATTTCAGGAAGAGAAAGCACAAATATTGGCATCGACAATATCGCGGAAAAAATCACTTTTTTTCTGAGTGTTGCCATCTCTTTTTCGCGTGCCTCTTTCTCCCTGTCAACACCGACTTCATCTATCGGCTCATAGCCTGCGTCTCTTATGACCTTCTTGATCTCCCCGGTACCGGTAATTCCCGGGTCGAATTTTATAATTGCCTTTTCTGTAATGAAAAGTTCCTTCGATAGTATGCCCCCTAATGTATTCAGTGCACTGTCAACAGTACTCACACAGTGCGGGTTGTCCATACCGATTACCCTGAGTGAAATTTCTTTGATTTCGCCCGTTGCCTCAAAATCCCCACCACCGATTGCGTCATAACCCAAGTCCCTAACAACCTTTATGAAATCATCTACCTTTGTATTTGCAGGGTCATACTCTACATCCGCCTTCCCGGTAGCAAAATTAACATTTGCATTAACCACACCATGGGCCTTCTTTAATGCCTTTTCAACCATCTGAGCGCATGTAGCGCAGTGCATCCCGATTATTCCAATATTTGTCTTTTTTGTTTTTTGATTTGTCATTTATTAAATTAGAATTAACCTAGACTTATTATAATTATAATTTACAAACTTTTTTAGTCAGTGGAATATCCTCTTACATCAGGGAGAAGCAGAAATTGTAATTGGGAAGGGAGTTGGAATTTTCATCTCCAAGACGGAATCCATATTCATTATATTCCTCAGAAAAGGTCTATTTATAACTATGAAACCGCAAAGAAATCCGGCACAGAAGAAATACCAAATTCATCTGAAGACGGACTTTTGGCATGAGGGACGATTACATGAAAAATTTAAGATATGCGGTGAATTTTATCAGATATTTTTTGAGATATAGTCTAACAAAGAAGCCGCAACAGGCAAATTATGACATAACATGGCAGTGTAACCTGAACTGTGAACATTGCTACTGGAAGAAATATTCATATGGCAAAAAAGAATTAACGGATGAGGAATGGGAAAAAGCATTTAAAGAACACAGGAAAAAGGGTTTAATATGTGCTACCCTTACAGGAGGCGAGCCTTCCCTCAGGCAGAATATTTTATCAATAGCCAATAATGTTTTTGATTCAATCTACATAATCTCAAACGGTACAAGAAAAATATCGGAGAACATAAATAGGAGAATTTTTGTCAGTCTTGATGGCAATAGAGAGACGCATAACGGGATTAGAGGGGCAAATATATTCGACAAAGTCATTCAGAACATAAAAAATGATAAGAGGGTTGTTATAACATCTACCTTATCCAAGACAAACCTTGGACAGATAGAAGAGATAGTAAGAATAGCAAGGGACGCAAATGTTTTTGGTATAACATTTAGTCTTTATACTGCAGATAGTCCAAACAGTAACCTTTTGTTAAAAGGCAACGATATTGACTATGCGATTTCAACTCTCAAGAAAGTGAAGAAAGAAAACCCTGATTTTGTGTTTCTAAGTTCAAAGATGATAGATACCTTTAAGACAAAGGAACATATAAAAAACTGCTTTTTAAGGAGTAAGTTTGTTATTTCATATTATCCGGATTTGTCAGTCAAAACACCATGTGTGCTGGGACAAAATATTGATTGCAGCACTTGCGGATGCATAGTTCCTATATACATACATTGCATTAGAAAATTGGATATTGAAAGTGCAAAAGTTATTAGCAGGATGTTTGATGTGTAAATTCATATAAGTAAATTGAACTAACCATACATCTTAAAATGCACGTTGCAGTTTATTACAACGAACAACCCTTTTCTTTAGAAAAGAACCCGAAAAATTCGCTTTGCGAATTTTTGGGCCCAATTTGCCTACCCGAAAAATTCTTTCAGAATTTTTGGGCCCATTTAGCCAAAGGCTAAATCGGGAAGGCAAATTCGGGAAGCGTTGATGGAAAAGAAATGGAATTTGCCTATTGGCAAATTCTGATTGAAATTCTGTGAAATTTCGATTTAATATACATTTTAAGGAATTATTAACCTTTCCAAAGGTTTATGAAAATGCGCGTTGCAGTTTATTACAACAACAGGGATATCAGAATTCGGGAGATGCCAATCCCCGAGATAGGTCCGGGGGAAGTTTTGCTAAAGATGATGGCAAGTGGCATCTGCGGCAGTGATGTCATGGAGTGGTATCGGGTTAAAAGGGCGCCGTTGGTTCTGGGCCACGAAGTCACAGGTGAGATCTCCAAGGTTGGTGAAGGTGTAAATTATAAGGTGGGGGATAGGATATTTGTATCCCATCATGTTCCCTGCAATAACT
>JAKFXM010000011.1 GCA_021731385.1 Methanobacteriota archaeon | reverse complement strand
GGAAAAACTGAATATTTAATTAATGGTGTAAGAAAGGTGAGAGAGAAAGAAAATAAAAGTAAAATTTTTAAGGTGTATATCTACCAAGGAGATAAAGGTGGCGGAAATATTGTTGAATGTGATAGTCAAGGTAAAACAACATCCAAGCAATATCAATTTAACAACGAGAAAGAAGCCATGAAAAATTTTGGAGAAATATTAGACAAATATTGTAAATGATATAAAAACAAATTTTAGTCAAATTCCTCCAGTTTCCTCTGCCTTGCCCTGCTTATGGTTTTCCATGACCTCCTGATAAATTCATGCATTTCTCCCTTCTCTTTCATGTCCTTCAGAAATTTCTTGGTCAATTCATCAGCCGGATAACCTGAGCCAATCTCTCCAAATTTTTCCTTCAGTTTCTCTATCTCCCTGTCGCGCTCAACCTTTGCAAGTATTGACGCTGCACTAACCTCTATGAATTTCTCATCAGCCTTATGCTTTGATATAATTTCCGGAATTTTGGATTCTTCCAGATTGAGATTCTTTGTAATCAATTTCCTGAAATTTTCTTCAATCGCATCTGCAGAGTCAACAATCACTTTAGTAGGAGTATTTTTCAGTGAAAGAATCAATTCAGCAATCTTTTTTGCCTCTATGACATTCAGGGACATAGTCTTGCGTAGCCTGTCTATCTCTGCCGGAGAAATCCTTGCAGTTCTCCATTCAACTGCAATTTCCTTGATTTTTGGCTCAAGCGCAACCCTTTTTTGGGGGGGTACCTTCTTTGAATCCCTGACATTAAGTTTTTCAAGTTCCCTTTTTCCCTTTGAATCAAATACTGCACAGCCTATTACTAAAGGACCTATAACCGGGCCCCTTCCCGCCTCATCAATGCCGCAAACAAGTCCTTTGCTCAATTATACCACCCCATTAGGTATTTATATCAAATCAGGAAAATTAATAACAAATGCAGATTTATAGTTTCACCAAGGCAAAAAAAGAGTTCATTGTGGGAGTAGGTATTATACTTGCATTAGTAATTCCATTTCTTGTCAAAATCTTTAATTTTCCGGATTCTGTAATATTGTCCATTCTTGCGATATATCTTTCATACATAGTTCTGGTTATAATTTCAACGGAGAATAGGATTCAAAAGGAGATCATGGATGTGAAGAGCAGGATCAAGGGCTCCGGTGTTGAAATTATTGAATTGGATGATCTCTACAAGGTAAAGGAACGATGCGAAGAAAATAATGGTGAGATATGGTTCTTCAATATACCGCTCGAAAAAACCTGGTCTGAAGATAGTTTCAACGTCCTTCTCCGGTGTGCCGTTGAAAATCCGGAAACGACAAGGGTAACAGTTATACTAAATAAATCAAAAAAGGGCGTATGGGAAGAGTTCATAAAACCAAAATTAAGTAATAAAGTAAATTCAGGGATTAATGTGAAATGGTCAGACGACATCGGGAGTATGGGATTTATGCTGTTTAGGGGATCAAAAGAGGCCCTTATTTTTCTCTGGACAGAGCCGTTTATTATTAGGACCGAAAACGACTGCCAGATAATGACATTATTCTGGATAAAAGATCACCCTGAAATAATCCTGAAACTTGAGGAAATCTTTGAGAAGCATCTTGTAATGTGTCAGAGCGATAACATCGCCCGAATCAGCGACGAAGTCGCTAATTGGGCCCATTGAGCCTTTAGGCTCAATCGGGCTCTGACACGTGTCTGAGAGGATAAAGCCTCCCAGCCACATGGCAGAAACTAATAAAGCTCTCTGATATCAGTTAATCCGAGCCTTAATGCGGCAACCCTGTCAAGCCCGAGTCCCCATGCAAGAACAGGACAATCAAAGCCCAGCAATGGCTGAACAACCTCTGGTCTGAAGATACCCGCACCGCCAAGTTCAATCCATTCACCCCTTTCCTCAAGATATATCTCTGGCTCTATGCTCATCTCAGTATATGGAAAATACCCGGGACGGAATCTAACCTCAAATCCCATCCTGTCATAGAATTCCCTGAGGATCCCAAGGAGATGCCTGAAATGAACATTCTCATCAGCAACAATTCCCTCAACCTGATAGAATTCAGGCAGATGCTTGTAATCAACTTCTTCATTCCTGAAGACCTTTCCTATTGAGAAGACCTTCTTAGGCAGATCTTCCTTCTTCAGACTGCTCAGATACCTTGCAGTTACAGCAGTTGTATGGGTTCTAAGCAATGCCTTTTTTGCAATTTCTTCATTCCATTTTCCACCCCAGCCGGATGATCCGGTAATCCAGCCGTTCTCATGGGTTTTCTTAATACGCGATTTTAGTTTTTCAAATTTCGGAATATCAATTTCTCCCGGTTCTTTCAGATAGAAGGTATCATGCATCTCTCTCGCAGGATGATCCTGAGCAACAAACAGGGCATCAAAATTCCAGAATGCGGATTCCACAAAATCCCCTGAAATCTCCTCAAAACCCGTTTCCAGAAAGATCTCGCGGATTTCATCAATAAGTTTCTGCAGGGAATGCCTCTTTGCAGGCTTTTCAGGGCTTACATAGACATTGACATCATATTCCCTGAATTTCACATTCTTCCAGTTTTTTGAAGTCAGTAATTCCGGGGTAAGCTGGGACACAGTCTCTTCTATCCCTGCACTTTCTCCAATTCTGATACCCTCATCTGTTGGAATTATTGTTATTTCTTTTTTTTCTGAAATTAGGAGTATATCTTGCCTTGTTTTCAGGGGTTCTAAACCCTTTTTCTGTTCAGGCGTCAGTTTTTCGGAATTCAGCGTTTTTTCAGTTTTCAGGATACGAAGTAGTTTTTCGTCATCTGTTTCCTCTGTGCTCAGGATGTTTATCTTTCCTCCCTCCAATTTCGCAAGATTTTTCTTCCTTAGCCAGCCCAAGCCTATGCTAAAATCTTCTTTAGAAAGACCCGAAAGTTTTTGAATTTCGGAAATTTCTAATTCATTTTTACCTTCTCCCACCATTACATTTAGTATAACTCTCTCAGGAAGACAAACAGAGGAACGAAGACCTTCTTTGCCAAGAGAAATTTCCTCCGAAATTTCCTCCTCAATTTTTACTAATCCCTTCGTTGTGAGCCATGAAGATGCCCTGAGGACGGCATCTAATTCAAGTCCCGTCTTTTCTGCAATCTCCTTAGGATTTGACTTCTTCTTCAAATTTTTTAATATTGCTATCTCATGTGGGTGGAGTTCCATTTTATTATCACCATAAAGAATGAATCCTCCATGTGCTCCCGTATCTCTCAATAATTCCTGATGAAATCATCTTCCGTAATTTCTCTTTGTATTTTTTCAGAAAGGATTTATTTACTATGGCTTTACCCTCAGATACAGGATCAAGTGCTAATGGTGAATAATTTGAGAATTTCATATCAAATTCCTCTGGTGTAAAGATTACCGGTTCTATTGAATATTTTCCAGCCCATAGATCATTAACCATTCTTATCCGTTCGAAGATATTCATATCCTCAAATACCTTTCCTACAATTAGAAGATCTATGTCACTCTCCTTTAGATTATTTCCTCTTGCTCTGGAACCAAACAGAATTACAGCATTGGCTTTTATTTTTTTTGCCAAATTAGTTATTTCTTTAAAATAATCTTCTCTACCCATTTTAACACCTTTTCTGCACAACTTATACAATCTTTGGATATAGCATCCGTATATATTTCAAAAGGAATTCCATTAGCGGCATCGGGATATCGTGAAACTGTATAATGTGGTGTGAGTGTCTTTAATTCGTCTATAATTGATATGTCTGTTTCTTTTATCATATTTGCCAATTCCAGAAGATTGTGCGTCTTCATTGGGATATATCCAAAGAAGTACGATAGTGCCTTTAATGCCTTTTCAGCAGACTGAAAGGAATAGAATGCTGCAGAGTCATACACCTTGTTTTTGTATAATAGTCTTGCAGTTTCCAGATCATGTTTCGCCTGTTCGAACCAGTCTCTAACCTCTCTCCTCATGCAAGAAATTATGAATGGAAGGATAAATATTGCAGGAAAGAAAGAATTATTCAAATATTGCCCTTATTGTTCCTGTGCTGGTTTTAGACTGTGCTACTGTTCCTATAGTCTTAGTGTAGCTTATGGTCACCTGTATCCTGTAGGGAGTACCTGAAGTTCCAGTACAACCAGAATCCGCAGTCGCTCCGAAATTAAACTGTGCTGTATCGCCACTCTCTATAGCTGTAGTAAATGTTTCAGGAATATCTGCACCACCACAAGTTTCATCGCTTAGACCAGTCAATGATATATTAGTAACCATTATTCTCGTACCCTCACCATTAAGTAGCACTAATGTATCACCATCGACGGCAGCAGTCATACTCCAATCCAGAGGCTTAACTGCACCAAAGCCGCTCATACTCTTACTACCTCCCCTATGGACTTCTGGAGGGAATGCAGCAACAAGAATCCAATTTGAGGATATGGTTATGACCAAGAATAAAATGCTGAATAGTATCATGTAAGTTGATTTCTTTCTGGATTTAAGGAATGTAGCCATTGAAAGAAGTATTAGTATAGGGATAAATAATAAAAATCCTAATATAAATAAAATACCGACCATTGAGATAAGAATAGAAATTAGAGTCCTTAGAGGGGATTCTAGAACATGGATAACCGAAAGAATTGATGCTATTAGAAAGAAAACCACGAAGAGGATGCCAATTATCAATAAGAATTTCGTATAATGTGCGCTCTTTTTTCCTTTCTCCCCCTCCTCTGTGGACTTAATAAAGAATCTTGCAGCCAGCGAAAAACCCATTAATGTCAGGAAATTAGAAAGTCCTAACAAAGCAAGCTTCTGGACAGGAATTTCTCTTCTAAATACAATCAGCCCAGCGATTATGCTGGCTAAACAGGAGTAAATGGCAAAGAGAAGAATAAGCGAAGGTATCTGATTAGTGGCTATCAAATCTGCAATTAATATCTCAAATGGTGCTTTGTTATCAATCCAGAGGTCATCGGTAAATGAGTTTGATCTGGCGTTTATGTTTATCTTGGTGTACTTTAGGCCTTTATCGTTGGCATAGTACTTTACTCTGCTTCCGTCTTTTATATTTTCATAAAAATCTGGACTGATATAGCCATTGACATAGACTGCTATTGGAATCTTCTTTTCGCCATAGATAGAGGTTAGCCTTAGGGGATAGTAAATCTTATTTGTTGGGAATTTTATTTTAACAGCAAGGATATCCCCGTTTATTTCTTTCTTATATGTATCAACATCCGATATCCATGAAATAACAAAAGAATACTTCTTTCCAGTGTATTCTTTAATAACAGATAGT
>JAKFXM010000055.1 GCA_021731385.1 Methanobacteriota archaeon | reverse complement strand
GGTTTACCAAAACCCAAGATTTTTATTTGTTCCTTTATAGAAAGTTTATCAAATTCCTCAAGATCTATTTTTTTAGGTTTCATATAAAAATTATAAGTAGTATAAGGATAAAAATGTAATTTTGTGGTGAATTAGATTACTGGGAGGATTACGGATCCGAATGAATTGTAATTCTGAAAATACAAGTTTATATGCCTAAAAAACAAAAAATATTCTGAAATAGATGGAAAATGAATCCTGAGAAGAAGATTATTAATTACAGTTCTGATCCGTTGGATGAGGAGTTTAGGAAATATGTAATGGAATTGTTTAATTCTGCAAAGAAAGAGGTCGTTATCATTACTGGGGAAGGTCAAGCATTTGGGTATCAGGACATTAGATGGGCAGTAAAGAATGCCAGGGGGAGAGGCGTTAAGTATAGGGTCTATGCCACTGATCCATTGTATGTTAATAAGTGGTTGGCTTACGGTTGTGATGTCTATAAGGGAAAGGAGGGGGTAAAAGATCATTACTTGGTTGTGGATGGAAAATCATTCATACATTCATATCCCCACGACAGAAGGAAGATCGGAGTTAGAGAGGGTGAAGTCCATTCAAATGATCCTAAAGCGGCTAAAGAAATTTTAGACCGGTTTGAAAGGATGGTTTCTAAAGCCGAGAAGATTTCGATGGCTAAAGATCCATTGGAGGAAATACTAGAAAATCCTAGGGACTGGGGTATAGAGACGGACGCTTCTAAGGTAGACGAAGTGATCTATGACTAGAATGGCTGCTTTTATTGATACCGGTATCTTTATAGGATTCCATAACAAAAGAGATGTTTATCATCCAGTAGCCAATGAGATAATAAGGGGTGTGATAGATGGTAATTTTGGAAAGGCTTACACCTCCGATTATGTCTTGGATGAAGTAATAGCATTTACCACCAGAAAAACAAAGAGCCCAGAGATTATTCTTGAAACAATAAACCTTATACAAAATTCCGGAAGAATAGAACTTCTGCATGTCGATAGATCCACATTTGCCTCTGCAAAAATGTGTGTAGAGCAGTATCCCTCACTTTTCTTGTCATTCACTGACTGGACAATAGCAAACCTAATGGTAAAATCGGATATTCCAACATTATTATCCTTCGATTCCGGATTTGATAAACTTAAGTCGATGGATAAGTTCTCAGGTATTAGAAGAATTTCGGGGATGTAAGATTTTAATCATTACTGTAATTTTTCCCCGCAACTATTACAAAACTGTGAATTCTCTTGATTTTTGAATTTACATTTAGGGCAAACTAACAATACCCTCCCTTTCTTATGCTTAGTAAAAATAAAGTATGTCAGTACAACTAGAAGTACTACAACCACAATGAAGACTAATATAAAAAGTAAGGAGGAGTTACTCCCCACCTCTTTATTCTGAGTTAATTTTTGTAGTTCTTCCAATCTCCTTTGTTCTTCCTGTGCTTTTTCTTGTTTCTCTTTATTTGATTTTTGTTCTTGATAATCCAAATCTGCCTGATTGGCAGATTCTTCAGATTTAGAACTTGCTTGTCTAGCGTAATCACTTGCTGTTGAATACTCGCCATCTGAGAAATAGTTATTGGCACTGTTTAATAATTTCTTTGCTTCTGAAAGAAGGTTACTTGCAACTACCATATTATATCCTGAACGACCGTAAGAATCGATTTTTGTTTGTGCTCTTGTTATATCTGATTTTGCAGAATTAATTGCATCTTTTGCTTTTAATCCGTTTTGATAGTCTATATCTACTTGAGAAGATGCACTCTGGGCTTTTGACTTGGCTGTATTAACATATCCCCCCACATTTCCAAAATCACACTTAGAAAATACACTTTCAGCATTGCTAATCTGATTATTAGCTTCTGTAAGTAGCTTCCTTGCATTTTTCATTATATAGCCTTGAGTTTCATATGTCGATATTTTTTCCTCGTATTTTAAGATTGTAGATTTACCTGAGTCAATTATATTCCTTGCAGTTTGTTCTTCTGTAGTTGCGACATGAGTTATTTGGATAGAAAACTGTTTAGAATCACCCGTACCATTATCATTACTTCCGGGCTCTCCCACTGCAGCGACTACTAAATTCACTGTTTCCGTTCCAGAACTCCCTGCAGGTCCACCTTTAAATTTAAATGGTGGGCATGTTCCTTTATTTCCACCCGGCTTACTAGTAATTTTACAATTTATTTGTTGCCCGTCTGCATAGACAATTATGCTACTCAACCAAAATGGATTTCTTACCTCTATGTACATAGGATCACTCTCACCACAGTTTCTTGAATTTATTTGTGTTGATGAAACAGAAAATTCAAATCCTTTAGCAGATTCCATAATCATACCAACACAATTTATTCCTTGACAGACATATGCTATCCCTTCAATAACGATAGCATCATCAATACCAGCTATAGCACCAACAAAATTAGACAATAAAACAGAAAATAAAGCAAGAATCAATATAATTTTGATATTTTTCATAGAGGCACCATATTTATTCTGAAAATAGGATTAAATAACGATATAAAATGCCACTCTGCTCAAAATGTGGGAAATCTGTTGAAGAAGGGAGTAAATTTTGTTCCAATTGTGGGAACGAGATGCAAAGTGCGTCACCTAATATTTCAAATAAATCCGATCAACAAGCAATTCAAACAACAATAATACATGGTAAGGGTGGCGGATTCTTTTCTGGCTTACGTGAAGGATTAGGAGGTTCAATGGGCTGTTGCTGTGGTGTAGTCATAGTGATAATCATAATAATTGTGTTATTATTGTTAATGCTAAGCGGGAATAGATAGTTATACTTAAATGAGAATACCTAAGTGGGTTTGTCATCAACTTCCAGAACGATCCCTTGTGATTGGAAATAAAAAGATGCCTTTATGTGCAAGATGTTTTAGTTTCTATTTAAGCTTAATTTTAGGCTTTATCATAATTGCCGTTATACCCAATTTTATTAATAATTTTTCAGTAAAACAACTTATCATTGTAACACTCATTATGATATCCCCATTAGTTATAGACGGCGTAACTCAATTCATAAACCTTAGAAGTAGCAACAATATCCTCAGAGTAATAACGGGCTTTACGGCAGGTTTAATTTGTGGGATTGATATTTACTCTCTATTGACTTATATCTCACTGTTTCAATATATTCTGTAAGTTATAACAATCAGCAAAAATTCATGAGATAAAAATAAAACAATGGAACAACCGAAAAAACTTTACAGGTCAAGGAAGAACAGGATGCTTTGCGGCATCTGCGGCGGAATTGGCGATTATTTCAGTGTTGATCCCACACTGATAAGGTTGCTATGGGTTGCTATCACAGCAATTACTGGTTTTATTCCGGGTATAGTTGCATATATAATCTGTTGTATAATCATCCCTGAGGAACCTGAAGAAAAAATACAACAATGATCCCAAAAGAAAAACACTTTATCGATTCTTCTCTATTTGTCAGCATTATCAAGATGGACAAAAATATGAGGAATTCCAGCAAATACTTTGCAAGACTTAGAAGCGGTGTTTATAACGGATATATCTCATTCTCCGTTTATGCTGAGGTATCTTTATCATCAAGAGAGATATCGAAAAAGATAAATGGGCTACTGCGATATATGAATTTCTAAAACTTATTGATGATAATAACATAGATACACTAACACCACGAATTGAAACTTTAATGAAAAGCCTGCATCAACTAAAAAATCTAGAAAGACGAATCATGTCCACAGATATGAGATTACTTGCAGATGCAATATCTCTCAACATACCTTATTTTGGAACATTGGATACAAAACTGGGTAATGCGATTTTTGACGAAACAAATAAAAATTTAATAAAAATAAAAAGTATAGATGAAAATTTATTTGTTAAATAGACCCCAGTTCCTTCCTATGCAACCTTATCAACTCTACAGCAGATAGATCCCTTACTTCCTTCTTCCAAGATCTTCGGGGAATACCCCTAACCCCAAGTACTTTGTATTGCTCCTCCACGGGAAGTTTGTCAAATTCCTCAAGGTCTATCTTTTTAGATTTCATATTAAATTACATATTTAATACAGGAATAAAAATACCTAGAATGACGAAACTCCCTAAAAAAATCAAAGGCAAGGTCTGGAAATTCGGAAGGAATATAGACACAGACCAGATTATTCCTGCAGAATATCTGATTACCGGAAATCCTAAAGAATTGGCGAAGCATGCCTTTGAGAAGGTAAGACCAGAATTCTCAGTTAATGTAAAAAAGGGCGATATTATTGTCGCTGATGAAAACTTCGGCTGCGGATCTTCAAGGGAGCATGCCCCAAGGGCATTAATGGGCGCAGGAATCTCTGCAGTGGTTGCAAAATCATTTGCAAGAATTTTCTACAGGAATTCGATAAATATCGGACTTCCCTTAGTTGAGTGCAGTATTGATGCAAAGGATAGCAATGAATTGGAGATTGATTTTAGCAACGGAACTGTAAAAAATCCAAATACAAAAAAAGAATATAAATTCCAGCCTATGCCTGAATTTCTGATGAATCTTCTTGAATCTGGCGGGATTGTAGGATATGTAAAAAATCAATTGAAGAGAAAATAATGAAAACTGCTCTAACAATTGCAGGTTCGGATTCCTGCTCCGGGGCAGGAATCCAGCAGGATTTGAAGACCTTTAATTCCTTCGGGGTTTATGGAACTGCTGCAATTACCGCCGTTACTGCACAGAACACGAAAGGAATTCAGGGTGTTGATGTCCTTCCATTATACATTATCTCAAAGCAGATAGGCTCTGTTTTTGATGACATAAAACCGGATGCTGTGAAGACCGGGATGCTCTGCAATAGAGAGACAGTTCGGCTGGTTTACAGGAAAATGAAATTCTACAAGGTTAAGAATCTTGTCGTTGATCCTGTGATTAAATCAACAACCGGTTATGCATTGCTTGGGAGAAATTCGATTAATGAATTAAAAAAACTAATCTCGATATCAAAACTTACAACACCAAATATATATGAAGCAGAGGTTTTATCCGGAATCAAAATAAGAAATCCTGATGATGTAAAAAAAGCTGCAAAGAGGATAGGCAATTGCGTGATAACCGATGGACATGCAGATGCAACAGACATTCTGCACTACAAGAAAAAATTTTATTATTTTGGGGGAGTAAAAAGGGATGTGAAACTGCATGGTTTGGGATGCGCTTTTTCCGCAGCAATAGCTGCAAATCTGGCTAAGGGTCTAAATGTTGTTGATTCTGTAAAAGAGGCAAAAAATTTCATCAATGATGCAATAGATAAAAATTTTTCAATAGGCTCGGGGTTGGGG
>JAKFXM010000017.1 GCA_021731385.1 Methanobacteriota archaeon | reverse complement strand
ATACTATTGTCATATTATTATGTAATATATTATGTGTATTAATATAAATACTTTATTCTGTATAAATTTTCTTTTCTATTTTTATATCGGCATTTCTTATGCCGAATTCTTTTTTACTCATTCTCAAATGAGATTTACTTCAAGTTTCTAATAAATTCAGAATAGAGATGTGCTGAAAGCCTGAATCCTTCATTCAGCATATCGTCAAGTATTTCTATTGCTTCTTTTTTGCTTATTATTCCTCGTTCCACGCACTTCCTTAGAACATACAATGTTCCTCTGGTTTTTAATCCTAATGCTCTTGCAACTACTCTCGCATCTTCTTCATCAATTAAAACCATTACATCTAATTCTTTTGCCAAGAGGATAGAACTCGCTTCACCTAGATGAATGCCCTCAAATTCTTTTTTATTTTTAACTCTCCTTACTATGATCCATCCATTTTGGATACATTCCTCTATAGATACAGAATCCGCCGCACCTTCTTCTTTCCCTTTATCTATAACCTCTTTCTTAACCTCTTCCTCAACAAGAAAAATTTTGCATTTGGCAAAATTTTTGTGCCCGAAAAATTTGCATTGCAAATTTTTGGGCCCAATTAGCCTAAAGGCTAATTCGGGCCCAATCAGCCTTAAAGGCTGATTCGGGTAAAAACCTTTCCAAACAATTCCTTCAAAAGATGCAACTTTCCAACCTTTGATAGATAAATTAATGGAGATGCATTAGAAACTATCATCTTTAAACGGTTATATCCGGTTTTGAATTCTGTAGAATTTATCCTGTAATATCCTCTTTCAATGACTTCTCAGAATAGTGCATATCTACGCCCCTGGTTTTCAATATTTCCATCATCCTTCTCAAGCTAATTCCTGCTATTTCTGCAGCCTTCCATGTACTTAACTCACCTTTTATATACCTTTGAATTGCCAATTCTATTTTGTATTGTTCCAGCCCTATATACATAACATTTCTAACGAATATTCATACAATAATTGGACTAATTTCTTTCTTTTTCTCTATTTTTGTCTAAAAAAATCCCTCAGGTCAAATGCAATAAATTCCATTCTTCTTATTCGGGATTCTGATTCTACATTTTTATTCTAAAAGGCAGATAGGTTAATACCTATGGAGAATAATGGTGAGAAATTGGCATTTGTGCAGGATATCACAGAAGCGGGGGCTAAAGGATATTTCGAAAAAAAACGGAAAGGAGGTATATTTGGTAATAAGGAGGAGATAGCGGAAATTGAGAGGAGATATGCCCCTCTAGGTGTTTTTGACGTCACAAGAACAGATGAGATAAGGGAGGGGGTATTGTTCAGTATAACGAAAAATCTTAAGAAGAATAATACATTTTATGTGAATCTGAACGGTGCAGATTTATACTATGGAAGCAAGGGCATATTCAAAAAGAAACAGGTTATAAAAAGTTTGGACATAATAAAAAAGATTGCTGACCTCCCCCTGGAATCAATTGCAATTTTGTCAGACATAGTTCAACACGGCGAAATATCCTATGAAGAGTTAAATAAAAGATATTTCCTGTTTTTGAATAGGGGTTTTGATAATATATTAATATTGCAAACAAGAGGTCTTATTGAAATAAAACACAGGATTTTGCATCCAATAGTATTGGGTTATGTTAACAATGTGGATATACCGGCCTTTGATGATAAGGGTTACAATCTAAAAGAATTTTTATATCCTGACCCGCTGAAGGAGGGGTATGAAATAGACAACATTGCCTATTCCCCCGGCACTATATCTGAAATTCTGAGGGTATTTTTCAATGGGGATACAGAATTAAACAGGATAATGTATATGCCGTATGATAGATGCAGATATATCGATAAAAAAAATAGGTTTAGATATGAAGTTTTGATATCACCAAGATTCCTATGATAAGATGCCATACACAATTCCAACTGATGTAAGGTATGAAGAAAGATTCTTTGGACCATTCACTATAAAGCAGTCCCTGTATCTCCTGATAGCCGCAGCTATAATAGGTTTTGTTATTTTTTTCCTAAAGCCGCCATTTCCACTGAATTTTATAATACCGCTAATTGTCGGCGGATTGGCCATAGGACTTGCCATGTTTAATTTGGAGAAAGTACTGAAAGATTATTTTTCTTTTCTAATGGAAAAAAAAGAGGCATCATGGATAACGCCGGCTGCAAGAAAATTGATGGACATAAAGGAGATAAGGGCGAATGCCGTATTTCTTAAGGATGGTAAGGTTTTGGGTGTTGTAAAGGTAAAGCCGATAAATTTCGGCGTTCTTGGTAATGAGGATCAGGATACCGTAATCTATGGCTTTCTTGAATTTTTAAATACAATCAATTTTCCAATCCAGATAGTAATGAGAAGTGTCAATCTTGATCTAAGTAATTACCTTGCTGCCATGAAAAGGAGGATCGTCCAAAGGGATGATAAGATAGCCCTGGCATATTATGAACATTTTTCAGGGTATATGTATGACTACATAAAGACAAACAAGATAAACGACAGATTATTCTATATTATAGTTTCCGTAAAAACGCAGTTGGACGAGAGAGAAGTGATAAGAAGCCTTGAAACCAGATGTAGGACAATTATAGACACATTAACGCTTTCAGGAATAATCGCTGAGAGGCTGAATACGAATCAGTTACTCGGTCTTTATTCATCATATTTCACGGAATCCTTCCATGTGGGTGAGGATTTTATATCACCAATAACCATGTATAATAAGATGTGGCGTGAAGCCCCTAAAACAGGTAAATCACCCATGTCTTCATTAAATTTAGAGGGAAATAAATGACAGAAATTAACTATTTCGGAATAAAAATTCCCATTCCCATAGAACTGCCTTTTCTGAAAAAGAAAGAGACGAAATCAGAGGAATATGAGAAATACGAGAATAAGTTGATAGAATATCTAACATCGCCCTCCACCATCGTCAAGCACCCAAATGAGATACAGATGGAGAAGTATCATAGGATTATTGCCTCAGTTAACTACCCCAGATTAGTCGAGCCTGGATGGTTAACGAGAATAATCGAGATGAATATTGATTTTGACCTGTCGATGCATATATCCCCATATTCAATTGAATCCACTATCTCAATGCTCGAGAACGAGATAAAAAAGCAGAAAACAGACATATATGGTTCGGAGGCAGAGGGCAAGATAGTGCCGCAATCGCTGATACAGAAGCACCAGGATACACTTGCCTTGTTAAATCTGATCCAGCAGGGCACGGAGAAGATGTTTTACATAAGTTTGTACATTGACGCAAAGGAATTTGACATAAAAGAACTTGAGAAAATCAGCAGTAGGATAAAGTCCACGATGAATTCCTTAATGATAACGCCAAAGGTGCCGTCATATCAGATGTACAAAGGTATCAGATCCGTTCTACCGATTGCAAATGATGAACTGGGCGTAACAAGGAACATAACATCCTCTGCAATAGCTGCATGTTTTCCATTCGCCACTACATCTCTGGAGCATCACGCAACTGGAATTTTGATCGGATTTAATCAGATAAACAATATTCCGATAATAATAGATCCGTTTGAGTTGACAAACCCAAACATACTCGTACTTGGGACATCTGGCGGGGGGAAAAGCTTTTCCATAAAACTGATTCTTATGAGAGAGTTTCTGGAGGGGGTGGATATAAACATAATAGATCCTCAGGCGGAATACAACGACCTGATCAAAACATTCGGCGGTAGAACTATCAGAATAGCACCAGACTCTGATACAATAATAAATCCATTTGACCTGATGGACCAGACACTTGATGAGAAGAAGTTGTCCCTGATATCCTTCTTTAAGGTTTTATTGGGTGAGATGACGGAGGGTGAAAGGGCAATATTGGACGATGCAATAGACAGAACGTATGAAGACAAGGGCATCACAAAAGACCCGAAGACATGGTCTAAAAAACCACCAATAATTGAGGATTTATACAGCCATATCGTTCCGCTTACAAGGTCCGAGAAAGAGCTTATATACGAACCGGCGATGGCGATTATAAACAGACTCAGGGCCTATGTCTCAGGCACGCTAAGATTCCTGAACCAGCACACCAGGATAAGCCTGGATAACAAGATGATTTCTTTTGATATCAGGGATATACCAGATGTCGGAAAGGGCCCATTGATGTTCCTGATACTGGAATATGTCTATACCCAGATGAAAAAGTCAAAAAATAGAAAGATTCTGGTTATAGATGAGGCGTGGACGGTTCTTTCAGCGGGGGAGGAGGGGGAATATGTATTCAGGATTGTAAAAACATGCAGGAAATTCAATCTCTCGTTAATTATGATAACCCAGGATGTTGAGGATATCCTGACATCAAAAGCCGGTAGGGCTGTCATAAGCAACACAGCAACAAAATTATTACTAAAACAGGATGCTACAGTAGTCGCCAGAATTGCTGAAATTTTCCACCTAAATGAAACTGATGTTCATTTCCTGAAAACTGCGGTTAAGGGCAATTGCCTGTTACTTGCAGAAAACCTGAAGGTTCCTGTATATATCCAGGCATCACCCGAGGAGCATAGAATTATTACAACGAGGCCAGACGAACTTATTGAAATGGTGCATGAAATGCAAGGTCCTGAAGTAGAGAGGATCCTAAAACCGGAATTTGAGATAACCAAACCCATTCACCTGAAAAGTGAGTTGACTATTGATCAGATAAGGGTCCTGGAGGGAATGGAATTCCTGGAAATCAGGGTAGAAACGCTTGATGGCAGGGATGAATTATTCCTGATAAAGAATGAAACAAATGACAGTGATGAGCATTTTGTATTGCAATATCTTATATTTGATGAGATTAAAAAATACGGCGAACGGGTTTTAATCCATCATACAAAACTGCCGGACATAACCCTTGAAACCCCTGAAGGAAGGATTATTGCCATAGAGGTTATAGGCGATGCCAGTATGAAGGATAACATAAGCAAAATGGAGGAAAAACTGAACATCCTGAAGAAGTATAACGAATATTTATTTGTTGTAACCGATCCAAAACTCAAGAAATATGAAAGTTTTGGGGAAATCCTGACAAGAACAGATGTTCCTATGAAGATCAAATCATACTTTGAAACAGACGAAATTGCAGTTTCAGATACGGAAGAAACCAGTGCAAATGTTTGAATATAAATTTTATTTAACAAGAAAAACAAAATGGCAGAGGAAAAAGAAGAGATTAATCCCGAAAGGGTGGGGATAAGGATGGACGTCCTTGAGGATATAGTAAAAGATTTAAACGACAACCCGGAATTGCAGAAAATCTTTGGAAAGCCCGTATCAAAGTCCCTGGTTGTTGTTGCTG
>JAKFXM010000094.1 GCA_021731385.1 Methanobacteriota archaeon | reverse complement strand
ACGTGTCTGAGAGGCTTGTGGCAGAGGCTTCGCCTCTGACACACACCCGAGCCTTTGAGGCTCGGTTGTGTCGCCTCTCAGCCACACACCAAAGGTGTCGGATAAAGAGTTTCGTAGCTATGATTTTGCAAAGCAAAATCATATTATACTTTCTAATTCGGGTAAAAAAAATGTAAAAAGTATCGCAGCAGTTGACAGAATTCCGAGTGCTGCAACAATCCTTATCCTTTTGCTATGGAATAATAAGAATGCAGATATTGAAATGAAGATATAGGGTAATAATATGGCAATGACTGAGGTTACAGCAAGAACTGCAAAGTTGTTGGTTAGGAGAATCATGGCTATTGTAGCGGCTGAACCCAAGAGGATTGCATTTGAAGGCGCGCATCTGATGCTTAAATCCTGAAGAAATGGAATTCCGTATTCCATGGATATGTTTTGCATAACCCTTGACGTTGCAATCATATAAGCATTCATTGCAGACATCATTGTTATTATTCCTATTATGGCAACTATCACTGAAGAATATTCGAAGAATTTCCCCATGCCTGTTGCAATAGGTACGGGGGAATCTGAAAGGGTCTTGCTACCAACACTGCCTATAAGCGCTATATTCAAAATCAAATAGACAAATGTTACTATAAGCATTACTATAAAAAGGGATTTTGGTATGTCCTTTTTGTTTTTTGTTTCATCTGCCGGAATAGCGCTTATCTCAAAACCAGTATAACTCCAGTAGACTATTGTAATTGCACTGAGAAAGCCCATGTTACCCCCAACAAAAAACGGGGTGAAATTCTCAGGCTTTATAAATTGTAGAAGAAGTATTGAAATTATGATGAGGGGAATGGTCTTTAATGCAGTCAAGAGAATTTCTACGCCCCCCGAAAGTTTCATACCTATCAGATTCAGTACAGTGAATATAATAATTACTGCAATCTCCCATGTCAGGATATCTGAGATACCAAAAAACTGGAGATATTGTCCGATACCGGATGCTATTGTTGCAATGCCAAGAATTGAGGATAGGATATACAAAACAACAAGAAACAGTGAAAATTTTTTTCCGAACAATTTTGAGAAGATAGGATAAAATGCCCCAGTTGCGGGGAATTTGCCCGAGATAAATGCAAGCGACAAGAGAACAGAGCCTGCAGATATTGCCGCAATGAACCATGAAAGGATTGAACTTGGGCCCGCAATTCCTGCTGCAATCCCTGGCACTACAAAGATTCCCGAACCTATCGTTCCGCCGACGCCAAGGCTTACCAGCCCCCACAAACCTAAAGATTTTTTATACCCCTGTTTTTTATCCATTCCGGCTTATCCCATTCCAATCCTAAATAAGTCTATGTTTAACTTACCTTATATCCCCACTGCAGAAAACCTGATTGACAAAGCCTTCAGGCGTGGCTCAAAGGATGCAAAAGCAGTTAAGTCCACAAGAAAGCCGAGGAGGCAGAGATTGCAGAGGGCTGAGGAAAAACGGGTAGCAACGATTTCAAAAATCATCGAGTCGGATTTAAAGGCCATAATACGGAATTTCCCGAGTTATGAGCAACTGCCAAAATTCTATCAGGAACTGCTCGATATAAGAATTGACAAGAATAAATACAAAAAATCCCTTGGTGCGGTGCAGTGGTGTCTAACAAATATCAAGGACCTTGAGAAGGATACAATAAGCAGAATACGAAAGGAAAGGGACACGGGGTTTGCAAAAGAGTTCAGTGGAAGGTCAGCATCCTTTGTAAAGCGGATTTCCAATGAGCTGGACGAATTGATCGAGATTAAGAGAATTCTTCTCTCCTTTCCAACACTGAAAGAAGAGCCAACAATTGTCGTTGCAGGATACCCAAATGCCGGCAAGAGTACCTTTGTTAAGACATTGACAGGTTCTAATGTGAAGATCGCGTCATATCCATTTACAACACAGGACATCCTGATTGGCCATAAAAGGTTGAAATATGAGGAGTATCAGATTATAGATTCTCCGGGGTTGTTAGACAGACCTATGGAAAAAAGAAATTGGATAGAATTGCAGGCAATACTCGCCATAAAGGAGCTGGCAGATATAATGCTCTTCATTATTGATCCTATGAGCGATATAGGGCCGCAGTTATCACTGCTGAATGAAATCAGAGAAAAATTCAACCTGAAACTTCTTGTTTTAATAAATAAAAAGGATATTGCGGAAAGGGAAAGGATTGATTATATAAAAAATAAGATTATTGAATTCCAATATATTGAAATTTCAGCAAAGATTCCAGAGGATTGTAATTCGGTATTTGAAACTGCGACGAAGATGATAGGATGAATTATATGTTATATATTCATTAAAAGTGAATAAATATTCATTAAAAGTGAATAAATATTCATTAAAAGTGAATAAATATGCTATCTACTAATCTAATCAGGATAATAGAATACTTTTTCAGAAATATCCCAAATAGGTTCAATGTAAATCAGATAGCTAGAGATTTGAGGATAAGTGTTGGTAGTGCTTATAAGATAGTGAAATCTCTCGATAAAAGGAAGATTCTCATCTCACAGAGAATAGGCAATGGTATCTATTATACCCTTAATCTTGATAACAAAGAAACAGAAAATATTGTTGAATTAGTTTTGATAGAAAACAAAAATAAATCCCTTGCAGAAAATCCTCTTGCTTCGGTATATGCCAAAGACTTACAGGAAACTGAGAAATTCAGCAGGGCGGTTATTCTTTTTGGTTCTGTTCTTGATAAAAAAAAGGTAAATGACATTGATGCATTATTTCTTATAGATAAAGGAAAAGGAAAGATAGTTGAGGATTTTTGCCTGAAACTTTCAAGTTTGAGACCTAAAAGGATAAATCCTCTATTAATGACAACATCAGATTTTAAAAGTAACATAAAAAAACAGGATAAGGTTGTAGTCAATATTCTTAAAAAGGGAATAATAATCTTTGGGGAAGAGAAAGTAGTAAAGATCCTAAGGGCCATATAAATGGATATCACGGAAAGAAAGTTTAACTGGTGTCTTGAAAAA
This sequence comes from Methanobacteriota archaeon, assembly GCA_021731385.1. GTDB lineage: Archaea > Altiarchaeota > Altiarchaeia > IMC4 > QMZM01 > JAKFXM01. The sequence continues at coordinate 2,335 of JAKFXM010000094.1, read as the reverse complement.
GGTAAAACAGGCAAAAGAAAGCACAGGGGATTAAGAAAGATAGTGCCTGATGATGTGGAGGCAAATAAGCATATACAGAAGGCATTACATAATCTTGAGGCCGTTGACTATAATATGAAGGGCAGATTCGGTGACTGGGCAATTCAGCAGCATTCTATGCAATGTACCACTCATTACTAGCTATTCTTTATAAACTTGGATATGAGTCAAGGAATCAGGAATGCAGTATCAATGCAATAGAATGTTTCATAAAGACGGGGAAGATAAAACTTGACTTAAGATATATAGCAATGATAAGAAGAACTGACGAGTTAATGGGCAGTGATGCCAAGACATTAAGGGAAGAATTTCAATATGGGACAGCAATTGAGGTTAAGTGTGAAGTCCTTGAGAATATAAAGAATAATGCAAAGGATTTCGTTGAGGCAGCAAGGATTGTTATTGAAAAAATACGATGACAACCATCTCCATCACCACCTATGGCTGCGCAATGAACCAGTCTGATTCGGAGAGAATTGCAGGTATATTGAAAGAGAATAATTTTGAGATTTCTGATGATGGAGAGATTCTGATAGTAAACACATGCTCTGTAAAAACGCCTACCGAGAAAAAAATAATAAAAAAACTGAAAGAACTTGAAATTTTGGGGAGGAATGTAATTGTCACAGGATGCCTTCCTGCCGCAGATTCAAGCATTGTAAATAAATTCAAAAATTTTTCTTTTATCGGGAATAATATAATTGACATAGTTGATGCCGTAAAAAGTATTTCTGAAGGAAAAAGATTTATAAAACTCTCAGGATTAAAAAATAAATTTTGCATTCCAGGAATAAGGCAGAACCCCGTCGTTGAGATAGTCCCCATAGCGGAGGGATGTCTCGGTTCCTGTTCATATTGTCAGACGAGGCTTGCAAGGGGGAATCTGCATTCTTATCCCACAGATGAGATTGTAAGGCAGATTCAAAACGCGGTCTCTTCGGGCGTAAAAGAGGTATGGATTACGGCGCAGGACACGGGGGCTTATGGCATTGATACCGGTGAAAATCTTCCGGATCTTCTTGAAAGAATCTGTGAAATTTCTTACGACTTCAGAGTGCGGATAGGAATGATGAATCCGAATCATGTCCTTGATTTTCTTGACGAATTGATTTCTGTTTACAAAAATGATAAAATTTATAAATTTCTCCATATCCCCGTGCAGAGCGGGGATGATAAGATTTTGAGGGATATGAAAAGGGATTATAAGGTCGAAGATTTTAAAAGGATCGTAGAAGAATTCAGAAATAATTTTGATATTACAATATCAACGGATGTAATTACCGGATTTCCTACAGAGACTGAAAAGGAATTTGAGAATACACTAAATCTAATAAAAGAGATAAGACCAGATGTCTTGAATATATCGAGATTCTGGCCGCGCCCCGGAACAAGCGCGGAAAAACTGAATCAGCATCATGGAAGGGTGACAAAGAGCAGGTCAAGGAGGATGAATAATCTGTTCGGGGAACTTGGTTTAGAGCAGAACAGGAAATGGGTAGGCTGGCGGGGCAGGGCATTGGTTTCGGAAAAAACTGAAAATGGCTTCTGTGCAAGGAATTTTGCATATAAGCCGATTATACTGAAATCTAAAGAGAATTTGTTTGGAAGATCTGTTGATGTGAAGATTACAGATTCTACTTATTATGATTTAAGAGGGGAGATTATTTAGAATTTTTGCATAAAATTACGCAATGCTTTATAAATATGTAATCATACTAAATAAATTATGCTGAACAGTATGAATAAAATGAATTTAAGAGAAAGGATAAGAACAGTTAACCTAGGCAAGAGAGGGCAGTTCGTAATTCCTGAAGATATAAGAAAAGATCTAGGTATTAAAGGGGGGGCAACCTTAGTTCTGATAGAAAAGATGAGCGAAATAGTGATTAAAAAGGAATCTGATGTCATTAAAGCGATAGAAGGTGAAGACATTTTTTGGAAAACATTATCAGAAGAAGCGATGAGAAGAGCATGGAGCAAGGAAGATGAAATTTGGGATAAGATTGTCAAGGTGAGTAAATGAATCAACAGGATCTGGTGTGGGTAAGGCTTCCTTTTACAAGTTTAGAAGAAAGCAAAATCAGACCAGCTGTTATAGTATCCAACAATGAATATAATGAAAGACATGAGGATGTTGTTGTCTGTGCCATTACATCTAAGTTAGAAGAAACCCCTTATAGCATCTTAATCACCCAGGAAAATCTTTCAGGTGGAAGGCTACCTGTTAAAAGTAGGATAAGAGCAGATAAGATAATGCAAATAGAAAAAAGTTTAATAATAAGGGACTTTGCAAGAC
>JAKFXM010000150.1 GCA_021731385.1 Methanobacteriota archaeon | reverse complement strand
TAACAGTTTGCTTCGAATCTCAGCGGTCCCATTTGGAATTATTAACCGTAACCTCAATATTCACCCCTTTCTTAACACCAAAATCCTCCGCGTTAAACTTTTATGTACGCGGATGCTGTATTTTCCGATTACTTCAAATTCTTTCAGTTTAGGCAAGAATTTCTTGGGGGTTACAATAACTATTCCACTACCGGATTTAAGTATCTTTGATGCGGATTTTAAAAAATTTTTATATAATTCAATTATATTCCCGCCAAAAATCGCAGAAGAGCGCCCGTAAGGAAGGTCTGTGACTATCGCATCAATTCCCTTAAATTCTTTATCAATTTTTGTAGCATCCACTGTCCTGATTTCTCCGGTTATATTATAAAAATCCAGATTTTTTCTGCAGCCTTCCACCATACCCTCATCAACATCAGAACCAAAAATCTTCATTCCCGTTAAACCTGCCTCTATCAGAATTCCCCCCGTTCCGCAGAAGGGGTCAAGAACCTTATCACCCTTTTTTACCCCGCCCAGATTCACCAGTAGCCTTGCAATCTTTGGATGCATTGATGTCGGATGAAAGAATGGCCTGAATTGCGGCCTTCTAAGATTAAAGTCCCTCTTCAACGGAATTTCAATCCCTGCGATGTATTTTTCCTTTTCGTAGAAACATAAGATGGTTAAATCCGGGTTGGTAAGATCAACCTTCAGTCCGGGATTCCTGATCCTTTCACCGAGTTCTTCCTCTATCCTGTGGGATTCAGAGCGGACTGCAAATGTCTTGGATTTGGGAATTTTCTTAAAAATATTCTTTGAAATTGCATCCAAATTGTTAGACATTGCGACAAATTCTGCAGCCTTTGTCGTCATTGCGAGCCGTTGAAGAAATTCAGAATTTTTTGTCTTTGCATCTATTATCAGAATTCTCGTTTTCCTGTTTTCATAAACAATATTGTAATTAATTCCCTCGCCCTCAAGAACTGCAGCAATCTCTGCCTTCGGAAGATCAGGATGCTCGCCGGAAAGTTGAAGAAGGAATTTCATCTTTGATAGAATTTCATATAATTTATCCTTAAAGAACAATAATACAACTAGAAAGCAAACCCTTTTCTTTGAACCCCTTTCTTTTTAGAAAAAAGAAAGGTATTTCACCCGAAAAATTTCAATGGAATTTTTCGGGTTGGCAAAATTTTTGTGTGGCTGAGAGGCTAAAGCCTCTCAGACATATGTCTGAGGCAAAGCCTCAGCCAAATGCCCAATCAGCCTTAAAGGCTGATTCGGGCAAGCAAATATACTTTATAATACAACAAGAATGCCAGAACCAAACATAAAAATCGGCTTGGAAATCCACGTTCCCTTAAAGACCCAGCAGAAATTATTCTGCGAATGCCCTACAAATTATTATGAATCTGGAGAGCCAAATACCAATATCTGCGAGGTCTGTACAGGAATGCCGGGGAGCAAGCCTTATCCATTGAATGGATCCGCCCTTGAATCTGCTGTCATGATATCAAAACTCCTTAACTGCAAAAATGTATCTGAAAAAATCTATGTCAAGAGAAAGCACTACAATTATCCTGATCTACCCTCCGGTTATCAGAGGACATCAGAGCCTTTGGGAATAAATGGGGAGCTAAACAGTATCGGAATATGGGAAATTCATCTGGAGGAAGATCCGGGGAGATATGACCTTGAGACAGGAAGAGTGGATTACAACAGATCCGGGGTTCCATTGGTTGAGATTGTCACCGCACCAGATATGAAATCTGCAGATGATGTCAGGAATTTCATGAAAGACCTGATTAATCTCCTGAAATACACTGAAAGGATTGTTGATGTCGGCGGCGTTATGAGGGCTGATGTCAATATCTCGATTGAAAATGGTGCCAGGGTTGAGATAAAGAATATAAATTCTGTCAGGGGCGCATACAAGGCAATAGGCTATGAAATTTTGAGACAGAAAAATCTCATGAAAAGAGGGGGTGTTGTGAAGCAGGAAACAAGGGGCTTTAATGAGAAGTCAATGATAACAATCTCACTTAGGGTTAAAGAGACTGCCGAGGACTACAGGTATATTCCGGATCCGGATATACCCCCACTTTTGATTGAGCAGGATTTTATAGACGGAATTGAATTGCCGGAAACGCCACAGAAGAGGAAGGAAAGGCTTATCCGGAAATACAAAATTTCTGAGATGTATGCACAGACAATTGTGAGAGACAAGGGGATTGCAGACCTCTTTGAGATTGTCGCTGAGAGGATAAATCCCGGAATTTCTGCCGAATGGATATGCAGGGAAGTTCTTAGACAATTGAATTACAGGGGGATTGATCTTAATGAATCAAAATTGAATCCTGAGATCATAATTGAACTTCTTGACATTGTAGAGAAGAATGAGATAACTGAAAACACAGGAAAGAAGATTCTTGAGAGGATAATAGACACCGGAGAAATCCCTGAAAAGATCGTAAGGGATGAGAATCTTGGAAGAATTAGTGAAGCAGATGAACTTTCAGTTGTAGTAGATGAAGTGATAAAGGAAAATCCTGCTGCCGTGAATGACTACAAATCAGGCAAGAATGAGGCATTGAATTTCCTTATGGGCATGGTGATGAGGAAGATGCAGAGAAGGGCTGATGTTAAGGTTGTTACTGAATTGCTGAAAAAAAATATTACATTGGGTTAGCTGAGGGATCTAAGAATTAATGCTTCTCAACCTTCACCTTCATGAAATCCTCTGCAGTGTATGATTCCGGGAATATCCCCCTTGCTTCCCCCTCAAGGACTCTTGCATCAGTGTATCTCTGGCTTATGTGCGTCAGGTATAATTTCTTAACATTAGCCCTTTTTGCAACCTCTGCTGCCTGTTTTGCCGTTGAATGACCTGCCTTTTTCACATTGTCTATCTCTTCCTCAGAGAATGTTCCGTCATGGATCAATATGTCTGCATTTTCTGAGAGTTTTATCACATTTTCACATATTCTGGTATCTCCCGTATATACCATCTTTCTGCCGGGAACAGGGTCGCTTAGCACATCATCCGGGGTTATCTTCTTTCCATGCACAACTACGGTTTCACCATCCTGCAGTTTTGAGAACGACCTTCCCTCAGGAACACCAAGTTCAATGGCTTTTTTCTTCAAGAACCTTCTCTTTGGATCTTCCTCAAAACAGTATGCAAGGCTGTTTGGTGTATGGTCTGTATGAGTGCAACTGATGGTGTATTTCCCGCCTTTAAGGACTATTCCCTCCTCTATCTCATATGTATTGACCTCAAGGGAATCCAATTTGAATGTGCCCATGGAGAGCATATGCCCTATTGTGCTTTTAAGTCCTTTTGGCCCGTAGATATTCAGCGGTCTTCTCCTTTCAAGAAAATCCATGCTCTGGATCAATCCCCCCAGCCCAAGAAAATGGTCCGCATGCAGATGTGTTATAAAAACCTTGTCAATCCTCATGAAATTTATGCCTGCGATCCTCATCTGCCTCTGGGTACCTTCACCGCAGTCGAAAAGGAAGTTCTCATTCAGGTATTCAAGAAGAATGCCTGAGAGATTCCTCCTTTCGGTAGGTATAGGTCCGGTAGTGCCTAGAAAAACGATCTCCATAAATAAAGAATTATCCTTTGATGGTTTTAAATAGATTTAATACGAAACTCAAAGAGTTTCGTAGCTATGATTTTCCAGAGGAAAATCATATTAAACAGAAAAACAAAGAATATATCGAAATGAAATTAACCGGCATAAAAATTCTAATTTTTGATGTTGATGGAGTTCTGGTATATGTAGGGGATTCATACAGAAAGGCAATTGTTGAGACTGTGCAGTATTATTTCTCGGATTTAATAGGCTTGAAATTAGACAAGTATCTGATGACAGGGAAGGATACACAGGATTTCAAGATAGCGGGCGGATTTAATGATGACTGGGAGCTGACCTATTCAGCAGTTCTGTGTTATCTGACAAAGATAACAGAAGGAGTTAATCCGGAATTAATTACAGAAGAATTAGATTTTGATGGTATGATTAAAAATCTTAGAAAACTCGGTGCTAATGTTCAGAATACTGACCTAAAATTGGATTTGGATGTTATAACTTCAAAAATAAAGAAGAATGGTGGCGGGCTCAATGGAACTGAAAAGGCACTTAATGAACTTTATGGAAAAAATCCTGAAATTGCAGGAAATTTCTGGTTTCCTGATTTAATAAAAAGGGTATTCCAGGAATTTTATCTGGGAAAAGAATTTTTCAAGGAAAAATACAGAGAAAATCCGATCTTTATTCATTCCTCAGGGTTTATAAGAAATGAAAAAGTCCTGATTACCGAAAGAACCATGGGAAAACTAAGAGAGAAATTCTATCTTGGAATTGTTACGGGAAGGGAGAGGTTTGAGTTGGAAAAAACAATGAAGATTTCTGGATTTGATAAATTTTTTGACAAAGAGGCAATACTAGCAAGAGAAGATACAAAAATAAGAAAACCGGATCCTTCATCATTACTTGAATGCAGAAAGAGAATCTGCGAAATGTATAAACTTGAGGAGAATGCAAAGGCCGCGTATGTAGGGGATATACCTGATGATGTAATGGCTGCAAAAAATGCAGATTTTTACTCGATAGGGTGCCTTTCTGCAGTTTCTGATTCGGGTGAGAAGGAAAGACTTAGAGAAGAATTCCGGAATATGGAATGCGATATGATTATAGACAGTGCAGAAGAATTATCCGTTTTTATAGAAAAATAAAAAATAAGAAAATATAAAATAAGAACAAAAGAGACTTATAGGTCTTTTGGCTGGAGTGTCTTTCTTCCGTTCGCCTTTGCCCTTGCAACAGCATCCTTGATAAGTCCTTCAACCTTCTTGCTCAGAGCATCTGCAAAATCACCCGCAACATTTACATCCTTGGCAACATCCTTAATTTTTGCCTTCACAACTAATAAATCAGCCATTTTCTTTTTCACCAATTTTTTCACTCTTAATCCGAGACTTTGTCTCGGAGCTTCGACAGCAAAGCTGTCGAATTATCCGAAACTCTGTTTCGGAGCTTCGATGTGGCTGAGCGACTCTGTCGCTCAGACACGTGTCTGAGAAGCTTTGCTTCTCAGCCACACACCTTTGGTGTCGAATTAAAAGAGTGTATTAATATATGGTATATCCCTTTAAAAAGCCCCAGAATGCTATTTTAGTCTTACATTTATTGAATTAGAGTGAGCGTCAAGACCCTCTGCATTAGAAATATCAATTATGGTTTTTTTCAAATTCATCAAACCCGGCCTGCTGATTTTCTGAACACTTAATGTCTTTAGGCATTCCCTGACCGTAAGTCCAGAAACAAATCTTGCGCATCCGATGTTGGCAGCACATGATTGCCGCCAGAGGCATAATCCCC
>JAKFXM010000133.1 GCA_021731385.1 Methanobacteriota archaeon | reverse complement strand
CTGTAACTGAAATCCTCAGGAACGACGCCCCAGAACCCGGAATAACCGGGTTCGATTATTCCTCCCAGATTGAACAATCCCCACTGCCAGACAACAATTGCAAGTCCAAGAACTATAATTATCGCCCAGCCATAAGTCATCAGGAACTCAGCTGCTGATTGGGCTCTTTTAGGGGATTTCATTTCTTTCTTTAGTATAATTGCTCATATTCCTTTATAAACTCTAGTATTTTTGCTTTGCCAGGAAATTTACCGTTGAATTTACTCCGATACTATTCCTTGCAGTAAAATTCACCTCAACTTCTAGGACATATTTTGCCTTTTCCTTGGGGGAATAGGATCTGCATAAGTCTAAACATGGTTGTGCATCTCTTTCCATGTGAACAATTCTATAATCCCCATCAATCCAGATAATGTCTATCGGGAATTTCATGTTCTTCATCCAGAATGAATAATAGTTTTCTTCAGGGAATACGAAAAGCATTCCTTCATCCTTTTTTAAACCTTCCCTGTACATCAACCCCCGTTCCCTTTTTTCAGGTGTATCTGCTATCTCTGCATTGATGCATTTTTTGTCTTTTAGAAGAAAGCAAACCTCGCTGTATTTTGTAGTATTTGCTTCTTTTGGTAGAAATAGGGTTAGGACAATGGAGAGGATTATTAGGATAATTGCAATCCTGCCGGATTTTTTAGATAATATTCTGCCGAATGGTAGCATTTTTGTTCATGCTATGTAATTTTGATTATATGATTTTCCTCTGGAAAATCATAGCTTCGAAAGCTTTGCTTTCGAATTATATGATTTTTCCCTTGGAAAAATCATAGCTACGAAACTCTTTAGAGTTTCGTATAATATGATTTTGCTTTGCAAAATCATAGCTCCGAAATTCAAAAGAATTTCGGATAATATGTTAAGGTTGATTAACATATTGTTAAATAATATGTATAGCAGGGATAACAAAAAAGCCATGCAAAGCCCGAATTCTGGCATTGTAGAGGATGTAAATTTTAACCGAAAATTCAATCAAAGATTGAAAAATGGTGTTAGAGATGCTGTAGGGCTCGTTTTCAATCTTTATATCTAAGCTACAATTCGTCCATTTGTTCCATCTACTGCAATTCCCCCGCTATCAAATCTGCAACACTCACCCTGCTTATCTCTCTCTGGATTGTATCTGTGCAGACTATCTCATCTGCAACCGAATTTAATTTATCCAACCCCCTTGAGAAAATGCCATGAACACAGCCAACATTAATGCTTTTTGCTTTATTGGATCTTGCGAAATTCGCTGCCTGGACTATCGTCCCTCCAGTTGAGATGATATCGTCCAGAATTATCACATCCCTGTTCTTCAGATCCATCTCCTTTGTCTCCATCATAACATCATCCCCGGAAATCCTAATCTTGTTTATGAAGTCGAATTCACAGCCAATAATTTCAGATGTCTTTTTTGCCAAGCCTATAGAGCCCTTATCAGGAGCGAGGATAAATGGATTTTTTAATTTTCCCATGAAATAATTCGTTAGCAAAGGAAACGCGTCAAGATTCCTTATTTCTATACCCTGAAATTCTGACTCCCCCGAAGAGTGCAGAAAATGGCAGTTAACAGTCATTATAGTGTCTGAAAACTTCTTTATCAGCCCAAGTATTGTCTTTGCACTCAGGGCTTCACCCTCATTAAAACGCTTGTCCTGCCGCGCATATGCAAGGTAGGGAACTATTGCCGAGATTCTACTTGCACCCATGTCCCTAATGGCATCAAGTATGATAAATAGTTCTACCATGGCATCGTTGCTATCTGTTGATTTGATTACTGCACATTCCTTTCCCTTTACATCAGACAGAATTCTGATATAGAATTCGCCATCGGGAAACCTCTTTATCCGGATATCTCCATGTTCTGCGTTTGTTCCTGATGCAACACCCATGGCTAACTTTTCAGACCCCAAACCGGAAAATAGAATCATTCTATAAGATCTGACCTCATCTGATATACCTCCTTATGTTCTCCTCCTTGATCGTTTCCAGATACTTAATTTCCTTAGGGGTTAGATCCCCTGTCTCATATATCTTTTCAATAATTGCAGATATTGCATTTATCTTTCCAATGATATCCGAAAGGTCTAAAAACATGCTATTGACCTTTTCATTGATGCGTATTATATCTGATGTCGTAAACATAGCAGTGACAAGATATTCCAAAATAAGATCATAATCCCTGTTCTTCTTCTGCTTACCTATTCTTTCTTGTTCAACAAAATTCTTGCAGTCAATAAGTATTTCATTGCCATGATTACTAATCTTTTTATACTCTTCTTTTATATCCTTATACCTACCAAGTCCCCTATGAACCCCGTATAATCCCTTAAGAATTTCATCTAATACAGTAAAGAATTCGTGTTTATCGTTTGTATACAGGCATATCCTGCATGCATTGCCGAATCTATTACTGTATTGCAAAAGCTCCTCATCTGCATTTCTTATATCCTTATTAAATTTATCTATATCTGAATAAAATGTCTGAATATCCCTTTCTTCAATTCTCTTCTTTATTTTTGCTAATTTTTTCCCCATCATCTCTTAAATATATCAAAGTAAAATAATAAACTGTGAAGACACTTGTCCTCTGCATAGACAGGGATAACGACATAGGAGAAAAGGTTGGTGTTAAAGGCCCTATTGTCGGGATAGCGGAGAATATAAAGGTGGCGGGTGATATGGCAGTAGTTGATCCCGAGGATACGGATGTAAACGCCATCTTTGGGGCAGTAAAGATAGCAAAAGAACTCAATACAGAAATTGCCACAATTACGGGCGACAGTAATGTCGGAATATCTTCTGATGCAGAGATATCGCGACAGTTAGACCATCTAATTGAGAAATTCAAGCCGGAATCTGTAATCCTTGTTGCTGACGGAACGGAGGATGAACAGATAATCCCGATAGTCCAGTCAAGAATTAAAATAAATTCTGTAAAGACAATAACCGTAAGGCAGAGCAGGGAACTGGAAAAGGCATATTTCAAGATAATCAATTTTGTAAAGGAGATTGAAAAGGATTCGAACACGGCGCGCCTTGTTTTTGGTGTACCCGGGCTTGTGTTGATACTATTGGCAGTCGGTAGTATTTTTAAGATAAGTGATTATGCCTTTTATTTCATATTATTCATCAGTGGATTGTATCTCGTTCTTAAAGGATTTGGATATGAAGAGGCATTTTTCTCAAGAATTTCTGACCTGATGAATTCCCTCTCCGCAAAAAGGGTTATTGCATTGACCTACCTTCTTGCCCTATTGGTCTTTGCGGTAGGAGTCGCTAGTCTGTATGAGGAATATCTCAGATCAGGACCACTAGGATTAACCGATACCATCCTTACATTTTCTCTTGCAGATTCTGCAAATATTATATTTCTTGCCATTGTAATTGCGATAATTGGCAGGATTTTTGATGATTACGCCTCTGAGAGGTACCTGGATATACGCAGAGATCTTATTTTTCTGGCATTTGTACTACTAGTCAAGATAGTTACGGAGGCGGGAGCAAACTACTGGTTCGAAGGAACCCCCTTAAGCAGTTTTATCCAGTCTGTCCTTATTGGAATTTCTATATTCTACATCATAATTAAATTTACGGAATATGTATTCATCAGTGAAATAAGAAGCAGGCAGAAATTGATAAGCGACTTCTCTAATTGTATTGTTTACACAACAGACGGTAAGAGGGTAGGGAAGGTTTCAAAGGTTCTTATTAGCGGTTCAGTACTTGCCGGATTAAGGATAGGTAGAAAAAAGATAATTGCAGAGGATATTCTATCACATAAAGATAAAACAATTACTGTGGATCCTTCTTTTCTGGAAAAGAAAAGCGCCCAAATCAGAACCCGAAGGCTCTGATTTAGAGCGAATTTGAGCCAGAAACCCAAGGTGCTTTAGCCCTTGAATGAATGACGTGTCTCTGCAGAGACCAAATCTCGCACGTAATCGAAAAATACATCTAACAACAAACAGGAAGATGAGAGCCTACAAATTCCGAATCTACCCTACAAAAACACAGGACACGGAGATGCGGAAGCATCTCTGGCTATCAAAGAACCTGTGGAACGAGATGTTGGAACATACCAAAAACATGTATGCCGACTACGGGATGTTCCCGACTAAGAAGAGTCTGCGCCAGTTCACGCAGAAGGTTGGCTTGTACTCACAGGTCGGGCAGGAACTCGTAGACCGACTACTCGACGCCCTGAAACTCAAGATGCGTTTGAAAAAGAAGGGCGAGAATGGCGGTTTCCCACGATTCAAATCCTTCGCCCGTTTAAAGTCCCTGAATTACCCTCAGAGCGGATTCACGTTGGAGAAGAAACTTGAAGTCACGCCCTTTGGTGAAATCACAATCAAACAGCATCGTGAAATCAAAGGCGAAGTCAAGACGCTTTCGTTGAAGCGTGAGTCAAGCGGAAAATGGTTTGCGGTATTCACTGCAGAAGAACCCCCTCAAGAGCCGAAAATCAATCTCGGCGAGAAAGTCGGCGTAGACCTCGGTTTAAAATCATTCGCCACCTTATCGGATGGAATTAAAATCAAGAATCCTCGCCACCTGAAAAAGCACGAGGAACGCCTTGCGTTCCTGCAAAGACGATTATCCCGAAAACTGAATATGAGTTTGAATCGCCATAAGGCTAAACATAAGGTGGCGATGTTGCACGAGAAGGTATCAAACACCCGCATCGACTTCTTGCATAAGATTTCATCAGAACTCGTTTCAAAATACTCTTTCATAGCGTTGGAACAACTTGCTCCCAAAGAGATGGCGGAACAGAACTATGGCAAGAGTATTCACGACGCTGGATGGAGTATGTTCTCGAACATGATACGCTACAAGGCTGCGAGTGCTGGTTGCGAGGTCTTGTTCGTGAACCCAAAGGATACGACGAAGATGTGTAGTCAGTGCGGTGGAATACAAGACATGCCACTATCAGAACGAATCTACTACTGTCCTAACTGTGATATGCTGAAAGACCGAGACCTGAACGCATCAATAAACATACTCAACAGAGCTACCGTCGGGCAGATGGGAAGTAACGCTTGCGGAGAGGGCATAAAATGCTGTCAATGAAGCAAGAAGCCCACACCCTTTGAGGGTGGGAGCATGTCACGAAAAACAGTATAACAGGACCTCTCTAACAAGGCTGTGGTATAGGGTAATTCTTCAGAAGATCCTTCTTCTGGAACTCCCTTATAAGCTCATCATACCTGCTCCTGATTGCCGACTCCGGGACATCAGAAAACCCGACAATATTTTGCGTCTGCTTGTCCTTTGTTATCCTTCCTGCAAGGTATATTGCTGCTGCCGCTATGCTTATCGGCACCTTGCCGGATATAATTCCCGTCTCCCTTGCCTTTTCAAGCATCTCCATCGCCTTTGCTTCGGTTTCTCC
>JAKFXM010000187.1 GCA_021731385.1 Methanobacteriota archaeon | reverse complement strand
GGTTAGCAAAAATTGTGAAGATGAATGTAAGACTGATTGGTGCTCAACTATACCCTCTGAGTCTTGTGGTATACTTGGAACATTGTTTTGTGATACAAAGGAAGAATGCAAAAAATCATGCAAGAGCACATGCGAGATGAATGGCCAGATATATCCTCTGGTAGATATAGTCTATGGAATTGCAGCCGGAATTGCGGCATTGATGATAATTCTCCATGGATTCAAGTGGCTCATCTCCGAAGAACCCGCAGAGAGAAAGGAGGCAAAGGAAAGGATAATATATGTCCTTTATGGCTTGATTATAATAATAATAGCAGTCGCTCTGGTGAATACGATCTACAGTGCTTCAATAAGCAGGTGTGCGTAATTTAGAATATATCTCTTGGTTCTATTCTCTTTATTGCCTTGCTATCAAAATGTTTGTCAAAACTGATTATAGTTAATCCAAATTTCTTTGCAGTATAATATTGAAATGCATCATCAAAATTTAATGACTCCTGTTTTGCAATTTTGCATATCTCAATTTTATCATGGATATTGGGTGAATATAAGACAATCCCACGGAAATCCGAAATTGTTTCCAAGAACATCTGATATGTATTCAAATCCTTGAGTTTTTCCATAATAACAGCAATTGAATGTAATGAAAAAGATGTTACAAATGCAGTAATTTCCCCTTCAAGAACTTTATTTAGAATCTCTTTACATTCTTCTGTACGCTCCTGTCCTAGGAGTACCTCGAGGAATATGTTCGTATCAATCAGATACATTTATCCACCAGTCCTTTGCCTTGTGCTGTAAATCCACAGATTTGAATTTTGTACCTTTTAGCAAACCTACTATCCGATCTACCTCTATTTTCTGTTTAACAGACGACTTTACTATTACATTTACATTATCCTCAACCACTATGGAGTTGCGCGGTAATTTAAATCTAAAGATGTTTGGTTCCATTTTATAGATACTTAGAATATAGGCTTAAAAGTGTATCTCCGAAGAACCTGCAGAGAGAAAGGAGGCAAGGGAAAGGATAATCTATGTTCTGTATGGCTTGATTATTATAATAATAGCGGTTGCTCTTGTAAATACAATTTATTCTGCATCAATAAGCAGGTGTGTATGATTCTTATTTATATAGACACATTCTTCAATTATTATAATACCATTCTATTTTTCTACCATAATTATACGAAAAATGAAATTGATTGACATACAAAACCTAATAATCGAGAAGAATATAAAGGTATTTACTGCCCTAGAATTTGCCAGAATCATGGGTTTATCAAATATTGCATCACAGAAACTTCTGGAGAGGTATACAAGAAGAAATATTTTTTCACGCCTGAAAAATGGACTTTATGCAACCAGACCGAATCCTCCTCCGTCATTTTTGATTGCAAATAAAATCTATCGTCCTTCCTACATCTCTTTTGAAACAGCTCTTTCGTATTATGGGATAATACCGGAATTTGTTTACACTATAACGTCCGCTACTACAAAAACAACCCGCGAATTTTTTGTAGATGGAAAGACATTTATTTTCCATAAAATCAAGACACAGGCTTTTACGGGTTACAAGCCGGTTAAGATAGGGGATGATTTAATTCTCATTGCATTGCCAGAAAAGGCATTGGCTGATTACCTGTACTTTGTTCACCTAAAAAAGAAGGTCTTGAGTGAGAGATTAGACATTAAAAAGATTGATTCAAGGAGGATTATAAAATACATTAAACTTTTTGGAAGGCCGAAATTTTTAAATTGGGTAAAAAATGATATCCTCAGAGGCAATTAAGGAGCTGTCTGTGAGAAACAGAACAAATGAGGTGAATATAATAAGGGAGTATTTTCAAAATCTTTTTCTGAGTTATTTCTATCAAAAAGAAAAATCCAAGAATATCCTATTTAAGGGTGGAACTGCCCTACGCCTGATATATCATAGCCCTAGGTTTTCTGAGGATCTTGATTTTACTGGAATTGAAATAAAGTTGAATGATGTGACCCACATGCTAAAAGAAACCTTGATTGATCTAAAAAGGGAGGGACTTGACCCTCATATTTTAGAATCAAAGCCCACATCAGGAGGATATTTAGGTATTTTAGGTTGTAATATAAGTGAATGGGAAACCAAGATACAGATAGAAGTCTCATTTCGTACAATAATAACGGATAGAGAAGGCAAAGTTGTTCTGATATCCAACCAATTCATTCCCTCTTACACACTTGTCTCCCTTTCAGAAGAACAGTTAGTCTCTGAAAAAATAGATGCCCTTCTAAAAAGAGGGAAAAGCAGGGATTTTTTTGATCTTTATTTTATCCTGAGGGAAAGAATATCTATTAAAAGCATCATACCTCATAAGGAAAGTCTCCTGAGAGAAATCCACAAAATTGACAACCGGATTCTGAAAAGGGAGTTAAAGATATTCCTGCCAGTAAGTTTCTGGAATATATTGGATAATCTTAAAGAAAATCTAATCAAGGAATTAGAGAGGGTTTGAGATTAAGGATTTATTGTAACTGTTATTGTTGTAGAACCAGATTTTCCGTATGTCGCTAAGGGTCCATCCTCAACAGTTAATTTAAGTGTATATGTGCCAAAATTCTCAAATGTATAAGTACATGTTTCTGAGGTTGTAGAGCAAATCTCTGTATCTGGAGGTGTTGCCCGCCATATATATTTTGTTATGGTCTGTCCTTGCGATGTAGTGCTACTGCATTGAATTGCACCTTCTGGATTATGCGAGACTGCAAATGCTCTCCAGTCGTCAGGGTCGTAGGATTTACTTGCATTTAGTATCAGTGGTTGTCCTGCCTTGAAGGTATTCCTTGTATCAGTAAGTGTAGCACTTGCATCTGCTACCGGCGCATCATTTGTATCAGGTAGTTTCTCACATACTGCAAGATTCGATGATTGTTTGCATGTCTGCCCGTGCGAATCTGTAACAGTTAATTCGAATTTGTAATAACCTGTCTTATCAAGTGTTATTGTTTTCGTTACACCCTCTACAGTTCCCTTCACCTCTGGCGTTGCAGGACTTGTTCTGTCCCAGTCCCATTTGTATCTTGTTATGCTATCGCCAGCTTCATTAGTTCCGGGAGATGCACAATTCCCACCGCTTTTTGATCCTGAGCCGTCTATTGTAAATGAAGTTCTCTGGGGTGCCTCACTTGGAAGTGTCAAAACTGCCCATGGGGGCTGATTTGTTGTTATCTGCATTGTTTCTGTCTTTGTAGTTGTTTGACTACATGAATCTGTTACTGTTACCCTGACATCGCATTTAGTATCCGGATTGTTATTACTGGTTATCTTTACAGCTACTGTTTTCTTCGTATTGTCTGGTGAGAATGTTGCACTACAATCTGCAACATCAGTTGTCCAACTATATGTTGATGTATCCTCAATTCCACTCTCTAAAGCAACCTCTGCGGTAATGTTAAATTCCTCATTAATGATAACTATTTTATCGGAATCTGAATTTTTTATTGTTACACTTGGTGCGGTATTATCACTAACATAAATAGTTGTATATGGCTTTGGGCTCATATCACTCTGAAGACCAGGTTCATCTGTAACTTTTAATCCAATACAGTATGTGCCATCAACTGTAAAGTCATGCTCAAGAGAGGATTGAATTCCTGTACTTCCAATGTCAGAAATAACTGTTCCTGTATTACAATCAACCTGATACCAGTGATAATCCGTAATATCATCTCCATCAGGATCAGATGAGCCACTACCATGAAGCGTAAAACCCTGACATTCAAGTCTCGTAAGTGATGTCTCTGTTATCTTTGCATACGGTTTTCTGTTTGGATATGCAGTACACGTACCAGTACCGGCTTTATCACAGTAGTAAATACTCTGGCACGCAGCATTCCCCGATGCATCATCAATTGGGGCATTAGTGCCAGTGCATGATGCACCAGCCACTCCTTTATTCTGACATGTTCCACCTACCCTACAATACTTGTCCGAACCGCATTGGCTTGAACTTGTACATGGTGTACCAACAGGTATTACTGGTGTAACAGCCCCAACCTCAGGGCAACTCGTAAATTCATCAATCCCAGTCCCCGTCACAAGATAATTCACAAACTGGACTGCAATTACTATAATAATCAGTGCAACAAATACATGTGTAATTGTATCCTTTGCAGACTTCCTTCCGGCAGGATCCTCAGAGGTCATCCACTTAATCCCCTGCATGATTATCATAAGGGCAGCAACGCCTGCCGCTAATGCCTGAAAAACCCTCAGAATTGCACATATTGCAGCATCAACTGTTGTTTTGATTTCAGATGCTGCCTGAGAGATTACACTTGTGGCTAATAGAATAGAGAGCAGTAAAAGTGCAAAGATAATTGTCAGAATAGACTTGAATTTCATTCTCGGATTTTTGACAAAAATTTTTCAGGAGTTAAAATCTCTACATCCGTAATCCTATCAAATTCTGAGTCGTATGTCAAAACACACCCAGAATAGATAAAAGCCGTTGCCAAGACGATACCATCTCCATACGAAAAGCCTTTCCTTGCTGTGGAATATTTCCCTTTAAATATTCCACTCAAGATTGCAATCTCTGTATTCACATCTGCAAAAATAACCCCTATATTTCTGAGATAGTCCAGTATCTCAATAGCTCTATCTAAAGCATTTGTTTTGTATAGAATGGCGAATATCTCTGCAAGAACTGCTGCCGAAAGGATACCCGCAATCCTTTTTTTTGTAATTAAATCAAATACCTTTTCTACACTCTCTGCCCCGTATTCATCATTTGTGTATCTTAGGATTACACAAGTATCCAATATGGCTACTTCCATTCCTCTCTAACATCGCGAACCATTTTTACAGAATCTTTGATTAAACCCTTCGTTAAACCCCTAATTGGTTTTAGTTTTCTTCTTCCCCTGTGAACAATAATCAAATCATTTATAATCAATGTATTCGCTTCAGATTCCCCTAGGGATTCTGGAAAAATTATCTCATTTCCCTCAATTTTTGTTTTAAGCATATTCATTCACCACCATAATAGAATTTCCTGTTAAACTATTAGGAATTCAGGAATAAAATCTATATGGTTAGCACCAACAATCACAAAAACCACCAGCAAAACGGATATTTTGAATTTTTTCATTCTCTCTTTGGTTTATACAACCTAATCCCAATTCTTATCCTTCATAACTGCCAAATGTAAGGCATTCCCTACACAGAATTCGCCTTTATCACACTATCCAAAATTTCCAAAAATCTTTTGCTGTCCGCATCACTGAGGTTAACTGCCCCGCCCTCCTCAATCCTGAGGTCGTTGTTGTCAGCAACAACAACCAGGGACTTTGATACGGGCTTTCCAAAGATTTTCTGCAATTCCGGGTTGTCGTTTAAATCTTTTACTATATCCTCAAGGACGTCCATCCTTATCCCCACCCTTTCGGGATTAAT
>JAKFXM010000106.1 GCA_021731385.1 Methanobacteriota archaeon | reverse complement strand
GATTCGTATAATTACAGAGCAGTAAAATTTCCTCTAAAGTAGAATAATTATAATGTTTCCCGAATCAGAGCATTGCTCTGATTGGGCATGTGGCAGAGCCTTTGGGCTCTGACATATGTCTGAGAGGTTACGCCTCTCAGCCACACAAAAATTTTGCGTGGCAAAATTTTTCTTGTGAGGAAATTTTAGTAAAAATTTCCTGCAAGGAAATTTTCTCGAACAAAAAATTCCGTGTGCCCGAAATGTATTATCATGTCTAAATTCAGCATTTTAGCATCATTTTTCTTTGTATCGCATGCCCCATAGACGGGGTCAATAAATATTACTGTCTTAGCCCTTGTCTTTTTCTCAATCTCCCCGGCAATTTCAACAGCATATCTCTTTAAGCCATCAGGAAACTGCAATCCAACAAATCTTGCATTATTCTTTTTAATTTCCCTGATTATGCGATTTATCTCAAAGTCGTATTCCTGTTTTGATAGCATTTTGATTAAATATCCAACACATTAAATTTCAAAAAACTTTTTTAGAATTTCATAAATTGTTTTGTGTTCTCTTGGATTTAATGAAATCTCTAAACCATAGTGAGTTGGCTTCCTTAAGATTAAACCTGTTCTTATTACTTCTTTTCCTATATCGTCAATCCTTTTTAGACCTTTCTTGCCTAACTCACCAATTTTAAATCCTTTCTTCAGGTTTTCAAATGAGGTATGAGATGCACCCCAATTACCCCTTTTATAAAGCTTTAGCAGGATAGCTGCTTTAATTTGTTCATCAGTTATCATGAAGTTCAATTATAAAACTTATATGATACATATTTAAATACTTACGTTAATATAGATACTAATGGAAAACAAAACCTTACTTATAAAATGCTTAGGCAGTAGCCCTGTAATCCAGATAATGGATTTCTTCTTGGACAATAGACTTTTTGACTACTCAAAAAATGAAATAATCGACAATCTGAATATTGGCAGAGCTACATTCTTCAAATATTGGCAGGAGATGGAAAATTTTAGTATGGTCCAACCAACAAGAAAAATAGGAAAATCAACACTATACAAACTAAGCGAAAAAAATGAGATTGTTAAAAAATTAATTGCATTGGATTCTGTTCTATGTAAACGGGCTATGGATATGGCATATAAAGAGCAAGTTAGAGAGAAATTACCTATTCCTGTGCCCGCATAGATACTGCAAATTTAGGTTATCTTATGGGTTAATTCGATTTTCCCTTGGAAAATCGAAGCTCCGAAATTTAGAGAATTTCGGATTATTCCTGTACCGAAATCCTCTTCTTCTTTATCTCGCTAATCTCCTTCAGAATCTCTAATTCTTCGCTGCTTAATTCTTCCTTATTAATCCTTTCCATGTCTTCGTCAGAGACGAAGGAATAAACCGTGTCCTCTTCGTTCAGATTTCTCCCAATTGTAACATCATCAATTGAAACTGCAACCTGCTCCCCCCTTTTTGCAGATTTTACCTGCTCATTTGCCTTTTGGATTTCCCTGACCTTTCCGACCACCTTGCCATCATCCCTCATTAGCCTGTACCCCGGGGCGATGCTCCCGCCTAAGACTTCAACCCCAACTATTGCGGGTTTGCTTTGTCTGAAGATGCAGCCTTTCAATAATCTTATCTTTGCAGGCATCACGACCAAACCGAGAATTCTCTCCTTTTCTCTCTCCTTTTCCTTCGTAATCCAGTTATTATAATCCTCAATCAACTTATAGATGACATTACTCTCAAAAATTATAACGCCCTTATCTCTTGCGAGGGTTGCAGCATCCCTCAAAACCCCGGAATTAAATGCAAGAATCACACCAAGATATTTATTTTCAAGAGCTACGGAAGATGCCTCAATCACGTCGGTATTGGAAACCTTACCAATAGTACCATTCCTTACGGGAATCTTATTGTCTGCCAGAATTTTAGTTATTGCCTCTAACGAACCTATTGTGTCTGCTTTTACAATTACACCCAGAGAATCCGTATGAATCTCGACATTTTCAATTTCTTTTCTTACCTGCTCTATAAGTTCGCTGCCCCCAACATAAACCGGTGCGCCTGCCATTGCACCCTCTAAATTTGGCGCGGCAATCTTGACACCAGATGCAGCATACACCTGCTCTGCATTCTTGAATTTCTCCCTTGGGTCGCGCATTTCATCCAGAGGTCGTGGTCTTAGAAGCGCCTTTACCTTTGTAACAATCGGTTCCCTTGCCCCGACAACAATTGTGTCGCCCCTCTTTATTATACCTTCATAGATTATGACATCTATTGTAGTGCCTAAACCCTTTTCCTCCCTCACATCCAGGATCGTACCCTTTGCCGGCGTTTTTATGCTAATCGTCAATTGTTTGGAGAGATACTGTTGTGCCAAGCCCAAAAGAATCATCAAGAGTTCTGGAATCCCTTCCCCAGTTTTTGCGGAAATCGGGACTATTACGACCTCCTTTGTAAAGTCCTTAATATCGGAAAATAAAGCGGAATCAAAATTATGCTCGGACAACTGTCCAACAACAGAGTAAAATTTTTTGTAGAATTTCTCCTTTACATGGTCCATTTGATCTTCAATTTCAATTCTGGAACGCCAGCCATGAATTGCATCGATCTTGTTTGCAGCAACAACAAATGGCGTCTTGTAGTGCCTGAGAATCTGTATAGCTTCAATCGTCTGTGGCATTAATCCCTCATTTATGTCAACAACAAGAATTGCAATGTCTGCAATACTCCCCCCTCTTCTTCTGAGATTTGTAAATGCCTCATGTCCGGGCGTATCTATAAAAAGCAGGCCGCGGATATGAATCCTGAGATTCAGTCTTTCAAGGAGTTTGCCGCATATCTTCTGGATCACATAAAACGGAACATCTGTCGCTCCAATATGTTGCGTAATCCCACCCGCTTCTCTGGATGCTATGACACTGCCCCTGATCCAGTCCAGCAGGGTTGTCTTTCCGTGGTCTACATGCCCAAGAACAGAGATTATCGGCTCCCTTGTCTGAATTTCAGGCATAGATATAATTGGGATTTATTGGATAAATTATAGTGGAATTTCAATATTGAGAATAATCAGGATCCTGAATTTACCGGGGGCGAATTGGGTGTGGCTGAGGCTTGTGGGGCTGTCTAAAAATGATTTGAAGGAATCTGGTGTTGAGTCATTTACCTGTGATGAAGTTCAAAGGCAACTCAGTGAGAAAGGGTACAAAAAAGGAGTGATTCAAGATGCTTCTTTTATCGAGGCAGACTTAGGGAAGAAAAGATATTACAAAGAGAAAAAAAGCAAAGAATAATGCAGATAAGAATCCTCACATCTTGGTAACCAATGGTTTGATGGCTTACAGGCAGGCTTTTAAGGATGAGTTTTACAGCAAAGATGAAGGATTATGCAGGCACATAGCGGGGGTCGGGTTAAGAGGAGATAGGAATAACAATGTAATGGAGAGGTATCATGGCACAGTAAGAGAGAGGGACAAGGTTATGAGGGGATTAAAGAGCAATAAGTCAGCAAGGATAATACATAATGGGATTAAGGACTATTACAACTTCATCAGACCACATCAGGGATTAGATGGGAAAACGCCTGCTGAGGTGGCGGGGATAGAGATGGGGCTTAATGATAACAGATGGTTGAGTTTGCTTAGGATGAGTATGAATAATCACAAGGCTTGAAATAATGCTTTTTTATTTATAAGAGTTTATGTCAAATAGTTTAATCAGTAAAAGAGGTTCTGATATTTATGGGGGTTGTAATAACATCCATATCTTTTAAAAATGGAAAACAATATAACTGTCTGTTTCTTTATAATGGGATCAACAGTAGTTCCGAATAACCATTCGGAACTTAGATGAATGTCCATATTTTTTGATGATTCTGATCTTTCTTTTATTTGGGTTTCACGGTGCAACATACTCTTTTCATATTATTTACTTCTATGAAGACATAAATGCCCTGTATCCTAACAATGCATTTATGTTCTCTCTACTGGGGAGTATACCTGGCCATTCATACATTGTAAGCAGCCAGTTTTCATAGCCCTTCCTTATCATCCGGGTAGTGATCGATGGTTTGTACTTCTTACCACTGATGACTGATTTTTTGATGATCCCATAGTCTTGTAAGAGATTCACAAGCACCCACAAGTTGTAGAGGCAAATGGCTAAGAGTGAATACATAAGCCTGACTGTAAAGTTATTTGAGCATGTATTTGCCTGGAAGTCCTCCTTCACCCTATAACCTGTTTCAATGCCCCATCGCTTCTTGTAGATCTTCTGTATTCCTTTTGGCGATGCATTTATATTCGTAACCCATGCGTGCCACTCCTTTTTATCACCGTTTTTCTTTTTGTCGTACACTGCTACCAGCGTCGTTTCTACGCTTTTATTTACTGTCCATCGGGTTCTACAACCCTTCTCTTTGTCAGCTCGTTTTAGTAGTTTGTTTAGTTTTTTGCTCTTATCCGCCCTTATGATGTAATTGATATTTAGCTTTTTCAACCTCTTTATCACATCCACGCTGTAGAATCCGCCATCAAATAACACCTCTCTAATCCGCACATATTTTCCTGCTTTCATTATCAGATATTCAACTACATCGGCATTTCTCATACCCTTTCTGAATGGTATCCCTGCAAGCGTAAATCTGCGACCATGCATAACTATCTCAATTGTCGCTATCCGGAAGGCATAGCACGTCCCCCTTTCAGGTTTTGTGCCTACAACACCCTCACTATCCCTTTTTCCCATAGTACCTGTCATCATGGAAGTCAATGGCAAGTCTAACTGAACCCCAAAGCATATGTTGTTTTCTCAATTGTAAGAGAGTTACATTCAAGACCTTATCAAAGCCTCTCTTTATATCCCTCCATCCAGGCTTTTTAATTGCACCAAGGACGGTGTCTGCAGATGGCAGGCAATGTTTATCCCTAGCTATAGCCTCCGCTGAGGTATTGTCCAAAGCAGCAAGGACTAAAAGCGTCAAATGTTGTTTCTGTGTAAACTCTGCCATTGGGACCAGGTTCAGTTTGATGTATTTGTTCAGGAGATCTGTTATCCATTTATATAGCCGTTTTTCTATATTTTTATTGTGGTTGGGTTTCATTATTAGCAATGAAACCCTTCATGCTAATTAACTTTATGGTTCCTGTTCGGAACTACTGATCAAATTAAAATGGACAATGAAAAAATAAAATCTGTTCAGGCAATTGAACTGGTGAGAACCGTATTTGAGTCTATACATGGTAATATCGGTCTATTGAAGTTTAACATAGAGGAACTCACACCTAAGAATGGAAAGGGGGAGGATGATTCTCAAAAATGGGAGATTATTTGCAGTTTCTATGAAACCTTAGGTAGTGCAAACCCTTCACGATATAGTGCAACTGTAGATTTAAAGGACAATACAATTTCGATTAAAAAATTGGATATAGGAAATTCTGCGAAGGAGGAGAGGTTTATAGTAAAGAAGCAGGTATAGTAGTCTGGTAGGATGATCTTAGATATAAATTATCAGCATCGAGATTACATCAAGGATATACTCCCATTTAAAAGGTATCATTATCGATAC
>JAKFXM010000096.1 GCA_021731385.1 Methanobacteriota archaeon | reverse complement strand
CTCATACATTATAATCTGATAGCCCGTAAATGCTCTTTTTTTACAGCTATGATAAACAAAAACACCATAACTGTTTCTAAATTCCCTTGTAGGTTTGGTTGTGATTGATGTAACCTGCGCAGTTATTTCCGGGATAATATTGTAGAATGATAACGCCGTTTCTAAGGAGATGTATGATGGTGAATAAAGATTATTTGCAATATATAAATCAGGTAGTCCTGGCCCTGTTCCCGGTTCGGTATACTCATATAAATTTCTTTTAAGCCTCCGTATATGCCCCTTATTCAGCCAATTAATCAGATTATTTTTAATAGTCTTTTTATTGCTCTCCGGAAATATATTCTCGACATCTCTTAGGGAGAATAGCTGCAACCCGTTGCTTTTAAGGGCTGCTAGAAATTTCAGATAGTCCATTTCACTTAATCCTAAATATTTAGGACTTATTGAAATAAATATTTAACTCAAAAAAGGTACAATAATCGATTATTGGCTATTATTTTATTTTGAATGGTAAATATAAGATATAATAAAAATGATCTACGATGTAATCATCATTGGAGGGGGTCCTGCAGGAATTACGGCAGGCATTTATGCAGTTAGAAGAAATCTAAAAACACTCATAATTGAAAAAACCGCAATAGGCGGTCAGGTTCTTCTTGCAAAGGATATAGAGAATTACCCGGGATTCGGGAAAACTTCAGGAATTGGACTCTCTGAAAGGATGGAAAAGCAGGCAAGGGCACTGGGCGTTGAAATCGTTCTTGATGAGGTTATCAGGATAGATCTAAAAAATAAGATAAAGGCAATAATCACCAATGAAAACAAATACGAAGCAAAATCAGTAATTATCGCAACTGGGGGGGAACATAGAAAACTAATGGTCAAGGGTGAGTGGGAATTTCTTGGAAGAGGGGTAAGTTATTGTGCAACCTGCGATGCCGCATTCTTCAAGGGCAAAACTGTAGTAGTCGTAGGTGGCGGAAATGCTGCCGTTGAGGACGCTATCTATCTTACTTCAACCGCAAAAAAGACATACCTAATTCACAGGGGGAAGGAACTCAGGGCTGAGGAAGTAGAGCAGAAAAAATTGATTAACGGCGGTGTTGAAATTTTACTAAATACCGTTGTTGAAGAGATTATCGGAAAAGATTCCGTTGATTTAATAAAAATTAAAAACATAAAAACAAAGGAAATTAAAGAAATCAGAATTGATGGTATCTTTATATCCATCGGGACTATCCCCAGTCTGGAGATAGCGAAAGATGCAGGTGTAGAATCAGGTCCAAAAGGTTATATAAAAACAGACGAAAGCAAGCAGACGAATATAGAGGGCGTATTCGCCGCAGGGGATGTCACGGGGGGGGTGATGCAGGTAGCAAAGGCTGTTGGAGACGGCTGCGTTGCAGGATTAAGTGCCTATAAATTTGTAAAAAACCCGTACTGGAAGTGAGGCTATTTTATTTTTTCTTCTTAATCCTTCTGAACGGGACTATGACAAGGTAAAGCCCATAAGACATGACTATTGCTATAACTATTCCAAATCCGCGCAAAATATCACCTAAACCAAGGTGCATGGACTCGTCAAGTATAAAAAGCCCGTCCTTTATTGCCCAGAGGGTTACAGCAAACATTATTACCCTAAGACTATTTATGAATATACCTGTCTGCAGAAAAAGAATGGCGCTTGTTGCCTTTTCTTTGCTGTCCTTTAGATGATTTATTATATCCCTTATAATGTAAAGGCATACAAGGAGGATAAACAGATTCAAAAATTCAAACTCTATCTCCATTCTGCCATTTAATCAAAAGATATTGTCATGCCTCCAATTCCTGTTTGATTTTGGGCTATCTCTTACACCCCGCTTAGTCCTTGCAAATACCCAGACTGGTGCCCTTTTTCTTCTCCTGTTTTCCTTAACCAATATTGCCTTAAATGCCGGTGTTTTATTTCTTGCCATTCTATAACCCTCAAGTATTAAGAATTAGTGTTTATATATTTATAAACAAAATGTTCTGTCCTAAATGCGGAAAAAAATATCCTGGGTTATGCCTAAACTGCTTTCTTGAGATGCATCCTGTAAGGCTGAAGAAATTTGAATTACCGATTTGTAAATGCGGCAGGTATTTCAGAAGGGGTGATTGGAACCTTAATATCGAAAAATCAATTCCAGACATTGTAAAACAGAATCTGATAATACCAATAGAATTAAAGACCGGTAAAATAGATGTTAAGCACGAATCTCAGAGGAATAGGGTTCTTCTTCGCATAAGCGTCTCTGGTAAATACAAGGGTGAGGGTTTTTCTGCAGAAGTTGAAGATGAGATAAAAACCGTAGTGAAGACATGCCCTACATGTGCAAAAACATCAAGCGGTTATTATGAGGCCATACTGCAGTTCAGGACAAAATACAATCCTGCAAGGGATATTAACCCTGAATTTATTTCTGGTGTAAAGGAGGTTCCCGGCGGAATTGATGTCTATATCACATCAATGAAATATGCAAAACAGGCGGGTGTTGAATTCAGAAAGAGGGGCTTTTATGTAAAGGAGTCTGCAAAGTTAATGGGTATGAGAGATGGGAAGGACGTCTACAGACTCAATGTAGCAATAAAATCCCCGGGTTTTGAGGTCGGAGATTTTCTGGATTACAAAGGGAAAATTCTGCAGGTTCTGGAACCTGGGAAAGTCGTACTATGCAGGGATATTAAAAGAGGGAAAAGATTGATAATTCCTCTGCCAGAGTTGCAGGACATTAAGCCGGTAGCACAAAAAGAGGATATCGACAATGCAATTGTTTCGGCAGTTCTTCCAAATGAGATCCAGGTTCTTGATATAGAAACCGGGAAGACTTATGAAATCCCCGGAATTTTTGTGGATTTGAAGCAGGGGCAGGAGATAAGAATTCTAATGTTGGGTGGGAGGATTTATATTATATGAGTTTCTTTTGGGAATGCAAACACTTTTCTTTTCTAAAGAAAAGGGTTTGCCTTGACATAGAAACCGGGAAGACATATGAACTCCATGGAATTTTTGAGAATCTGAAACAGGGGCAGGAGATAAGGATTCTGAGATTAAAGGGGGTTACTTACATAGTGTAGATCAAACAATTTCTGATTTAGATTTATAAAAGAAATATCCCACAATTCCAACTGTGATTAAAGGCGATATCCAATTTGGAATATGAAAACCAAAACTGTCCAAAAGCATAATTATGCCTAAGAATAAAATAGAATACATAGCCCCGTTTTTTAAATATAAATATTTTTTTATTCTGTCAATATTGCGAATTGTTAGCTCACGAACTACAAATGCACCTACACCATTTCCTAACAGAATTAATGGCACTGATAAGGTAAAGGCAAATGCCCCTATAACACCGTCTATTGAAAAGGTAGCATCTATCACCTCCAAATAAAAAATTTTGCTGATATCCGAACGGCTCTTTTTCATCAATTCCTTTTCGCTTTGTTCCGCATATTGCTTAAATCCGTGGGTTATGAAAAAAGCTGTTGAGCCAACAACAGCACCAAAGGCCATCATCGGATTTTTTTGTAAAGCAAACCAGACAATTATTGTTAGAAAAACAGAAACAATAGCAAAGAACCAAACCCCCTTTCTATGAAAAAAGCGCTCTCCAAATAGGCCATAATTTTTAGGCTCAATAAATAACCAGTGAAAAAACAAGAAAATCATAAATGTTCCGCCAGCTATAAGAAGGACTGGTGAGGATGATTCAATAGCCTCTATTACTTTCGGATCGCTGCTAAAAGTAGCGGTTAGCGCCCCTATTGGCCCTAAGGAAGGAGTAGTCATCCAGACAATCAGCCAGGGCAAAATTCCTCTGATAATAAAAACTGCAAAGAGTAATCCCCAAAGCAAAAACCATTTTCTTGCCTTTTGCTGCATTGTTGATAAAACCTCGGCATTAATAATGGCATTGTCAATACTGGTAATAGTTTCAAAGAGGCATAACCCTAAAAGAATTAATAGTATTGATATAATTTCCATTTCGTGATTTCTACCAAAATAGGAATTCTAAAACTAAAAAGAAATCTCAAAAAAGGTATAGATAATCAGATAGAATTATTGGCTTTACTCCTATCCCAATTCCCTCAAAACTATTTCAACCTGCTCAACTGCCGTACCTATGTAGTTTCCAGGGTTTAATGCAAAAATAATCTCCCTTTCATTCATATATCGCAAAATTTCAGGATTTTTCAGAAGAACGTTCCTGAATGGAATTTTCTTCTCATAACTTTCCATCGCACATTTCCTCAGTAATTCATGGGCATCCTGCCTGTTCATGCCCTTTTCAACAAGTTTTATCATAACTGCTTCGGACATAACCAAACCTTGGGACATTTCAAGATTCTTTTTTATATTTTCATAATTGAAGACAAGATTCCTGAGGAGGTCAATAGACAGATTTAGTATATAGTCTACAAGAATGCATGCCTCGGGAATTATAATCCTTTCACAACTTGAATTTGTCAGATCCCTCTCATGCCATAGAGGAATATTCTCAAGGGATGTAATTGCGTCTGCCTTTATCACCCTTGAAAGCCCGCAGATTCTTTCAGCATAAACTGGATTCCTTTTGTGCGGCATTGTCGATGAACCCACCTGATTTTCAAGGAATTTTTCGGAAATTTCGGAAATTTCAGTTCTTTGCAGATTCCTTACTTCTGTCCCAATCTTATTCAATGTTTCTGAGATCAGTGCAAGATTCAGGAGAAATTCTGCATGCCTGTCCCTCTGTATTACCTGATTTGAAACAAGAACCGAATTAATGCCAAGAAATTTCATTGTAAGTTCCTGAATCCTAATCCCCTTCTTACCGAATCCTGCCTGCGTTCCTACTGCTCCAGTCATCTGCCCTACAAGTATTCTTGGTTTGCATTCCTTTACCCTGTTAATGTGCCTCTGGATTTCTGCTGCAAATATTGCAAATTTCAGGCCATAAGTAGTCGGGATTGAGTGCTGCCCGTGGGTTCTTCCGATGCAGATAGTGTTCTTGTGCTTTTCCGCAAGATTCAGCAGAGTTCTTTTTAACCTTTTAAGATCATCGAGAAGGAATTTAATGAATTCTCTGAGTTGTAATGCAAGTGCAGTATCCGTAATATCAGCACTTGTTGCCCCAAGATGAATGTATTTCCCGGAATCTCCGCACTGCTCGCTTAACGCCTTCACGACAGCCATTACATCATGATTAATTTCCGATTCAATCTCCTTTACCCTTTTAACACTAACATAACCCAGATTTGCCTTATTTGAGATTTTTTCTGCATCTTTTTTCGGGATGTTGCCTACAGTAGAATGAGCCTTTGCAAGGGCTGACTCTACATTTAGCATGAACTGCAGTTTTGATTCGTCATTAAAAATTCTTCTGATTTCATCCCTGCCGTAGCGGGATTCTATTGGATGGATTGTCATCTGCCCTTTTTAGCTGAGTCTTTAACTCGGTCTTATTTTATAATTTATTTAGATATTCAGGATTTAAAGTAAAGAATTCCACTGGTCTTTGACCAGTGGTCTGGTCATATACTACTTGCTTTCTAGGTTATTATAACTGGGGCAGTGTTACCTTGTTCAG
>JAKFXM010000180.1:4040-5678 GCA_021731385.1 Methanobacteriota archaeon | reverse complement strand
GTAAGGGCTGGGCAAGTTAGAAACAGTAATGTGGTAAAAGATAAATCTATTGAAACTTCAGATTTTATTGATGCTGCCAAATGGGAAGAGGTAAAAAGAGGCGGAGACGATGCTATAAAAAGATGGATTGAAAATCAACTAAATGGAACTTCTGTTACTGTTGTTTTAATTGGAGCAAAAACATCAGAAAGAAAATGGATTAAATATGAAATTGATGAAAGTTTGAAAAAAGGGAATGGCTTACTTGGCATATATATTCATAAATGTCCTTTGTTTGATGGTAGCACTGATACAAAAGGGGAAAATCCATTTGATAAGTTATATTTTGACAGAAATGAAAGAAAAGAATATTTGTCAGAAATTTATAAAACTTATGATTGGATTAATGACAATGGAAGAGAAAATTTGGGTGATTGGATTGAAAAAGCGGCAAAGGCTACCGGAAGGTAAGTTGTATTAAATTGGCACAGTCCATCGTATAACAGCGTGTTTGCGGTTCACTTCGCTCACCCAAATGCCTTCTGCACTTCGCAAACACGCAAATCGTTATATAACATTCCGAAATCCAATTCAAAAATTAATTCCAAACCACTAATTTCAATCTTATTGTCCTATCCAGATTATCACTGAATGTTGCAGTCTTTGTATCGCTTACCATCATCGTCGAATTTTCTGCTAAGTAATTTCCAATTATACAACCTGTCAGGACTTTTTCACAACCAAAAGATTTGCATACAGGAAGTACAGTTGAGGGCACATAATCAAAATCTGTTGTCAGAAGGAAGACATCTAAGTAAAATGGTGCACCCGCTGGAGTTTCACGTTCTATTATAACTGTGTGGGAACCCTCATTTAATTGAATGTTTTGTATGGTCTTATTCCATCCAAGAGGAGTATCCCCTGTATATGTTTTGATAAATTCTAAATCATCTATTGATATCTTCATATCAACATTAGGACCCCCTTCCTTATCATATCTTATCCACAGGTCATAGATACCTGTTGGAAGTGTAACATTGTAAATCATTCCATCCCCCTTTGTTGACATTTTCATATCACTTACATTTGACATAGTGTTATCTCCATCTTCTCTAATAGGTCCTCCTATATCTGCATCAAAAGCCTCTGCTTCCCTCCAGAGATAAACATCCGTATAATGGTTGTGAATCGTGAAATTAAAGCCATTAGAGCAGGTAATATTCCCTTTCTCTATACTATCAACATAAATTCCGCTGAAACAATCCCTGTTTGAACTGTTCAGGCATGAAAATTCCGCATAGAACTCGTATTCCCCTGTCCCCAACAACCTGTTCCTAAGGACTGAATAATTCTTACTCATATTTGAAAAATGCAGCAATTTGTCGATGTCCAGAATCCTGCTATATGACATGTAGCCCTCTGCATCAACAAGCCCTAATACCCTGACATCGTCAGGATTTTTCCACCAGTCCTCAGGAATTCCCGGGGTTCCTATCAACTGCCCCGCTACAGTTCCCAAAATCCAGTTTATCTCATAATTTTTCTCCGATGAATCTATCTCGTATATTGTGCTGTCCCAGAGATAGACAATCCCTGCCAATATAACGAGAAAAATTCCCGTAGCAAATATGAAATCCCATGTAAAGATCTGCCCTCTTT
>JAKFXM010000180.1:0-4030 GCA_021731385.1 Methanobacteriota archaeon | reverse complement strand
TATTCTGTTCATATTACATCTTCAAGGTAGATAATCCCCTCATGATTTGAAACTTTAACTTTTTTTGTTGAATCTACATTTATCACCGTTACATTCCCAACTGTTTCGCATGTATTCATAAGACATGTTATGTTCGCCGTGAACAATGGTGCCGACCATGTCATCTCGCTTTTGACAAAAACTGTAGGCTCGTTTTTATAGAATTCCACGATATAGGAATCCCCGTAAATAGCTGCAAGGAGTGTAAAATACTGCGAATAACCCTGACCTAGACTGCTTATTTCGTTTATGTTTTCAGCAATTGTTTTGGCAGTATGCCTTCCTTCCAGATTTTTCTTAAGGTCAGTAACTGCGACATATTTTTGGTATATAACGAGATTCATTATCATGAAGATAATCAGAACAAGGGATATTACTATGAGAAATTCCATACTGATCTGGGCCTTCCTGCTATTCCTTTTAATCTTATGGACTAAAAATTGCATGATACACTGGCATTTATTGCCGGAACCGGTTTTATACCGCCATTAAGTGGAAACAATTCCACCTCTCCCAAACCCATCTTGTACCTTACCCCCTGTTTTGTTCCTCTTCTTTTGAGTTCTTTCTCAATCCTTGAGGATACATTCAGCCTGAATGTATTCCATTCCGGTGCTAATTTAAGTTGCAAACCGCAGTCCTTTGAAAGCCTTTGTATAAGGACATAAGGGCTTAAATTCTCAAGGAAATCACACACAAGGTTTATATACTCCGTAAATGCTATAGGCCTGTATTTTCCGGCGGAAAATTCCCCTGCGATCCTTGTGCCCTTCATGACCAGGAGCGGATAAATCTTTACTGCATCAACCCCTACAACGCTCAGAATTCTTGCAGTTTCTATCATCTCTCCAGGGGTTTCATAGGGTAACCCCAGGATTATATGATCGCATACAAAAATTCCGTGCTCCTTTATCCTCCCGGTAGCATCTATGCATTCCGCAATTCCATGCCGCCTGTTTATCTTTTCTATGGTATGGTAGTGATAGGTCTGCTGTCCTAATTCTATCCAGACCTCATAGCCCCTCTTTGTATAACCCTCAAGAACATCCAGAATTTCGTCAGGAACACAATCCGGTCTTGTTCCTATTGAGAGCCCGATTACATCGGGGTGAGATATCGCTTCCTCAAATAATTTCTCAAGTTCAGTAACCCTCCTGTAGGTATTTGTCGCAGGATAAAAGTATGCCATGAATTTCTCTGCAACCCCCTTGCCCCTATGGTATTCAATTTGATGGTCTAACTGGGCTCTAACACTTTTACCCTGAACCTCAAAAAATGTTGGCCTGCCCACCTCTTTCCCAAGCCCGGGGCAGTATGTACAGCCACGATTGCTTAATCTCCCATCCCAATTCGGGCAGAGAAAATCCGCATCTACGGGAATCTTGAACATCTTGTAGCCACGGGTTCTTCTCCAATACTCTCCAAAAGCAGCATAGAGATAACCCTCCTCATAGAGTTCATCTATCACATCCTTGTTTACATTTTGTTTTATTCTCATTAATATATTTTATGGAATACAGGAAAATAAACAATATTTTTTTATCTCTTTTTTATAATCTCCAATATCCTCCTTGCAGCAACATCAATGAAAAACAGGGATAGGGCAATTGCTGCAAAGTATATGTAAAGGGGTATTTTGCTTACAACAGTTTTCAATGAGCCTTTTTTTGCGTAATCCATAACATCATCCTCAAGTTCTTTGATTTGTGACGAATTGTAGAGCCTTCCCCCCGTTATTCCTGCAATGCCATGCAATTCTCCAGTATTTACTCCAAGATGAGAGTATTCTACGGGATAATTTACCGCTATTGCATCCATGTCCTCCCCTACAGGGGATACTGCCTTTAGCATATAGAAATCCTCTCCTTTGGGATTAAGAACTGCAGAATACTGGTCAACATCAACTTGTTTTAATGGAATTTCCTCCTTATTACCACTTGAATCCTGTACTATAAGGGTGGGTTTATCCCTGGATTTTATCAGGATCGGGTAATCTTTATCAACATTGTTATCAGTTGTGTCTATCTTAACGGCCTTCTTCTTTTCTAAATCATCTATCACCCAGTTTGTTATCGCAGAGATTAATTTTCCATTCTCGGCCTTGTAGAGATTGCCGGACCACAGCAGACCATTGTCTGTTGTAATGGACGCAACCCTCCCAAGACCAAAACGCCATACCGTGAGAATCGGATCTTTATTTTCTGTTGTTATCAAAACCTGTGAAATTGATTTTTCTGTAACTCCATTGAATTTCTTTATTGAAGTTCCTTGCAGATCTATATCCTCTGTTATGAAGTGGTATTTATTGTACACGCTCAGGGGATAATCCTCTTTCTCTGACTCTTTGCCCCTACTCTCGAATTCTATCTTAAGCCGCTCATATACCTCTGGCCTGAAATATATGCCATTCCCCATGTATGCCAACTGCGTCATAAAATTTTCATCGGTATCAAATCCAACACCGACGGAGTATATTTTTATTCCTTTCCTACTCATGGATTTCGCCTGCTCAAGTGTTGGCTCTATCTTGTCGCGCCTTCCAATAACGCCATCAGATATGACAATGACAAACCTGCTGCCTGTAAAATCCTGCAACAATTCATCAGCCATTAAAAGTGCCGGGAGCATGTCGGTTCCGCCGCCGAATTTCAGCGAGAGTATTTTGTTCTCAATTTCATCCCTTTTCTGACCTAATTTCCCCATGTCTGAAACAAGAAACGAATTAACATTGAATGCAACAACACTCACGGAATCATTAAGATCAAGCTGTCTTATCATGTTTACTGCCAATGCCTTTTCAACATCGATTTTTGTGTCCTCGCCAAGCCCGTACTCCGTGCTCTCTGATATATCAATCACAACCACAACCCCTATCTCCTTTCTCCTTTTCTCAGGCTCTTTCGTAGAAATTACGGGTAGAAGTCCTTCAATGGATGAGCCATGATAACCGCCCTGCTCATAGGACTTATCACCGCCAACGACAACGAGACCATTGCCATCAACAACATAATTCTGCAGGGAATTTACAACATCCGTTGTTAATCCATCCTCATTCTGATTGTCAATAAAGACTGCATCAAATGATTTAAAATTCCTGTTAAAATTCTCCGAAACCACTACATTGTAATTCTTTTTCAGTACGGTAATAAGTGGTGACTCCTGCTCATCAGTCACCACGAGAATCTTGGGCTTCCCGATAACCTCTACCGCCTTGTAGAATTTGTCATTTACCGGGATGTAATCCCCGGATTCGGGAACTATTTCGGCGAGTATTTTATGAACTCCTTCTTCAGAAAAGGATGTGGTGAAATTGAATGAGTTTAAGAACCCATCCTGAACAATGGAAATTGTTTTAATTCGCGTGCCATCTATGTAAAGGTTCAACCTATACCTTGCCCCTTCTTCGCCTGTTTTTCCTACCTCAACCCTGAAGTTGTATTCTGCATTTGCCGGAATCTTTTTCTCACCGGATATCCCTGAGACATAGATATCATCTTCGGGTTTTTCAGGAGAAAGAACAAAGATGCTCGAGTTTATGTCCGAAAGGATTTTTGCAACATCCATGGCATTCCTGCCGTAATTATTATTTCCATCACTAAAAAGAACTATAATGCTTTCCTCCTTTGACTTTTGCAGGACTTCCTGATATAGTGCATCCCCTATCGCAGTCCTGTTTCCCTCTGAAAAATACCTGATTCCAGCGCTTTCAGAGTTTGTGATATTACCCATCCTCGTTTTCAGGTCGGTGTAGAGATTCACGGCATCCGTGCTGCCGTTTTTGTAGATGGACATGCTTTCGGAAGAATCAGCAAGTATGTTTATTGATGTCAAATCCTGAAATTCATCCTTTTTCTCAATTATGTACGGGGATGCGATTGCAATTGCTATAAGGGAAAGCAAAAGGAATCTGGTCAGGAGGAAAATCCATTTTTTCCTGCTCATTCCGCCTTTTCTTATGTAGAGATAAAGAATAATGGCTGTAGGAATGAGC
>JAKFXM010000156.1 GCA_021731385.1 Methanobacteriota archaeon | reverse complement strand
ATGGTAGTTGGCGGTGATAAGCCAAAATGCAGCCCAAAGGGACAATGCTACTGCGGCGGTGTATGCGGTGATCAATACTGCGATTATTATGAGCAGAATTCCGGGACATGCCAGACTGATTGTTATAAAGGCGGAGAATATGGCATGTGCAGTGATGGAATAGACAATGAAAATGATGGCATGACAGACTGCAAGGATCCTGATTGTGGTCCTGATCCTGCATGTGTCAAGGAATTCTGCGGCAATAAATTCTGCGGATTTGGTGAGGACCCAATGACCTGTCCAATTGACTGTGGGGGTTCATCATGCGGCTGTGATACAGGTTCAGGATGTCAGGCGGGTTGTCCTTGTGATCCCGGTTGTTATGAGGGTAATATCTCTCTTAGTCCTTGTGGTGATAATATCTGCCAGTCATGGGAAGATGTGAATAATTGCCAAAAGGATTGCAGTTGCGATAGTAGTAGTATCCCCATTAGCGAGGGCGGTATGTTAACAAACTATAAGAATACAGGTAGTTGCTTTGACTTTTCTGGGCATACAGAAACAACTAATGATGCAGAGTGTGATCTAAAATTCACAGGAACTTGTTCTAAGGATGTAAGTGGATGTACTGATCCTTATATACTGACTGCAGGATCGGGAAAGATAATGGGCATAGGACCTTATGTTAATTTGGATAATGTCTGGCAAATTCCGCCAAAGGATTCACCAAGTTACATACAAAGTTTCCCATTATATCAAATTCAGGATGGTCTTGGGTTAATCACAAAAGAAGGAAATTATGTTGCATTCGTGGTTAACGCCGTATCGCCAACTTTGATAAGTTTCGGTTTTAAATACTCCCCCCTATCAAACATACTTGGATGTCCTACTTCAACAGGATGCTTCCAATATTCAGATGAAAATTCATGCAAGAATGCAATGATGACTGGAATGAATTGTTACTGGGACTTTATGATGAGGTCATGCAATGAACAGCATGTTGGGATTATGCCAACAACACCGATATTCAAAAATCCTGATTGTGGAATTTTCACCGGGGGTCTTGGTGCGGAGGGATGTAATAAGGTTGATGGATGTTACTGGGATGCAAATGTCGGTGGTCTTGGTTACGGAGAGTGTGTTGGAACAATTCCAGAAGTCAAATGTGAAAATATAAAGGATGAAGGTATGTGCAATAAAATACCAATGCTCTCAACATGCTGTGGGTGGACTAATGGGGCTTGTCAGAGTACAGCAGACATAACATGCAGGGAAAAACCAATGGAACCGCCTGAAGGGGCGAAATTCTGTGAGGATTACAATGCATTAAAGAGCGAAACCTTATGCAAACAGATTGCAGGAGACCCATGGTACATGCCGTGTGCATGGAATACTGTGGAACAAAAATGTGGCTTCAACCAGATAGGGATGTTTAAGGGCGGAATTGGAACCTTTGGTGATATAAATTCAAAGAGCAACTGTGAAGCAGCAGGTGGCGTATGGAAAAGCAGTGTTTATACCTATACAGACCAGTACGAAACGGTAAAGACAGGAACTGACGAATGGTGTGAAATGAAATTCGGACAGGATGTTGCAACCTGTGATACATCCTGCTGGGCATGTGAAAGGAGACCCGATGGTTCACAGTGGATCAGTGAAGAGGAGGCAAGGCAGGCATGTGGCAATTCAAAATTAGGCTTCTGTGAATTCCATCCTGGTTCAAATGCCATGAATAGCATTGGATTCTGCGACCCTAAACAGGATTACGGTGTAGCAGATTGCGATTTCAACTGTTATGACTGTGCAAAGATGCAGAATAAACAGGAGTCATGTGACAACAGCAAAGCCGGATGTAAATGGATTGTTGACTCAACTGCTGATCTTGGAGGATACTGCCAGCCTATGAATGAGAAATCCTGCGACAATGACTGCTTCCAGTGCGATACATCTGAATCCTGCTCACAAAAAGGTCCCGGCTGTACATGGACAGATAGTAAGGTCTGCATGCCAAAAGGCTTTACAGGTGAAATCTGCTTCGATGGAATTGATAATGATGGTAATGGAATGACAGACTGTAAAGATCCAAAATGTGCATTTGACCCATTCTGTGGCGGGGGAATGATTTCAGATTGTCCAAAATATGGAGATCAGCCCAATTGTGAGGCTTCAGGATGTATCTGGATGATTGAAGGAGATAAGGGATGGTGTGCCGATCCCGGCGAAAAATGCGTTCAATTTGATGGTGATGAGACGGGGTGTAAATTCCAGACAGACTGCCAATGGTCTGCTGAATCAGAATGTGATGTAGATGAAGGGGCGATTGGTTCATGTCTCATGATTTCGGATAGTGCTTCATGCAATGCTAATACAAACTGCAAGTGGTTTGCTGACATCTCAGGAGTAGGTGGATGGTGTGACACAAAATTCTTCTCTTGCAAGGATAGACAGCAAGGAAAGGATGTTTGTGAATCAGATAATTCATGCAGGTGGGTAGAAAATCATTGCGAACCAAGATGCTTTAGTGCAACACAAAGCGAATGCAACAATGGCTGTAAATGGCTCTCTGGAATCTGCGATCCAAAGGATCTAATGAAGGGATGTCCTGATTATAATAAAGAAGAATGTCTGTCCAAGAAGGAATGTGCATGGGATTCCAAATCCCTTAAATGCCAGGGTGTTCTGTCATTCAATACACTCAAAGCCATAGAAAGTCCACCAGTAATACTTGGTAATGACCCATGCGGCGGCAATAGTCCTGATAGAAATATATCTGCAGAATATGATATCTGCACATTCGGCTTGAAGGAAGAACCAGATTCCTATGCACTCGGAACTGGAGTAGGACGGATGGTTGATTCCGTTGCATGTAGAGGGGTTCCAGTAATGAGTGATCAAGACGCACTTGTTGTAGGAACGGGAACAAAACCCTCTAAATTCTACTGGTATCTTGACACAGATGGGAATAATGCAAATGGCTGCAAATCCGGCGATGATAAACAGAATGGATTTGAATTTTTCCTGAAGTATGAAACTCAATGGGTTACAAATACAACAGAAACTGTTACAGAAGGAAATTGGAATTTGAACGGAATTACTGTAAATACCAGTGATGTAACAATATCGGGTAAAGGCTGGCTTGAAGCAAAGGGCAATGGAAGTATCCAATTCAGGGGTAATGCTCGAATCGAACTCAATAATCTGGGTTCCTCAGGAACTGCAACATTAACAATTTATTCTGTCTCTAATGATAGTGATATATGGACATCAGACGGCTTCGGAAGCAAGATATCCGGAGGGGTAATAACATACACGGGAAGGGGCTCTGCAGTTATAAAAGGCTCTGACATAAGTATATCCCTCTCAGGTGATGGTATCTATTTCTATGGGGCGGGTGCAGGTCAGGTAACTATGAAAGGAACCGGTGCCTATAAAAAAGGCAAGACTTCAGGGAATATAGATACAACAATGGTTGCCTACAGATGCATTGATGGAAATTGGGCACCAAGCGGAATAAAACTCACAAGCATGAGGGATAAGATGTGCTCTATGATAAAGGGTGGGGTAATTGTTGTGAATAAGGATGACATCAAGAAGCATGGAGTGTTTAATTCAACTGCAAATATGAGGATATATGCTGCTACTGCAACGGGAAGCAATAATGAATTGAATCCGGCAGATACAATTGGGCCATCTTACTATACACCAGGAACAATTGATTTCAAATTCACAGATTGCTTTGCACCAGGGAATAATGACCCGAACTGCCAGAAATTCAAGAAATTCGGATTTGTTCAGATGGAGAATTGCATCAATGGGGTGGATGATGATAGTGACGGTAGTACAGATTGTGCAGACCAAAAATGCAAATTTTCACCTGACTGTAACAAGGATTTCACTAAAATAAAATCCGATGCCAATGATAAGACAGCACCGAAGGTTACATTCCATAAGGTTGACACCTTCCCTGATGGGGCGTTTGTAATCTTCCATACAGACGAACCTTCAAACGGAACAATAGAATTCTATTCTACTGATAGTGTATGCAATAGTCTAAATACTACAATAGTCGAATTAGGAGACCCTAATCTTAAATTTGACGACTACAAGCCCTTCCATGGGGCGCATATTGACAATTTCAAGGGCAGCCCATACAAATTAGGCTATAATCTTGCAGAAAATATGACTTACTACTACAAGACAACAAACTGCGATCCGTCAGGGAACTGTGCATACAGCGCATGCTCCAATTTCACCACAAAGACAAAATCCGGAATGAAGGACTTTGTAGTTAAATTTAACCTGCCTCCAATGATGAAGGTAGATATGGACTTTGGCGGTAAAGGGACTTATGATATAAAGGATGATGCAATGAACTATGGGAAGAAGATCAATTATTCTGAAGGTAAGATGACAAGTGTGAAATTCAAGGATATTAACCTATCTTCAGCAATCGAACTGACCGGATTATCATTCACCAGCAGCAAGGATATAAACCTGACTGATGCATTTGTTATAGAAGAGCAGGACAACAGTACCTTGGTGGGAATAGACACTGACAAATGGCAGGAGATAAAGGACCTTATTCCAGAGTCAATAAAGATAACAATACCTGATCCTGGGGATGCATTGTACAAGTGCAAGGAGAATGGTGAGAATTGTACCGAGGTTACAGCAGGTGTTGATAAAATAGAGAATGAGTCAAATGAGACGCAATCAACATGGACTGTGCCAGTCTCGATAGGATTCTCTGTCTATAAGGTAGGGGAAGTGACAATCTGTCCAGTAAAGGGCGATACAGCCACATGTGACGGTAAGGTAAGCGACTTTGAATTATTAGACTACATAAGCGAGTGGGCAAAGGGCAATGTAGACGACTTTGACTTATTAGCTGCGATAGATAAGTGGGCTAAGGGTTGAATTTAGTGGGGAAGGTCGTCAGGAAAAACCAGAAACTGTAAGGAAACTTAATATTGTTAATGCGATATGTGGGGTTGAACGAAGTGAAACCCCACCAAATCTCGTTTCGGGGGAATCAGGAAAACCCTAAAACTGAAGGGGCGGTAGCCCCTGCGGTTTGGTGCGATAGATAAGTGGGCTAAGGGGTAAAATTACCCCTATTTCTTTTTACTTTCAATCGCAACAGAAATATCCTTTAACCTTAATTCAGAAACACCATAGGGATAGCGGATAACCTCAATCAATCCGCTCTTTTCCAGATCCTCAGCCCAGTTGTCTATTGTCTTTTTGTCAACCTTAAGTTCATTTGCAGCATCGTCAGATTTTACCATTCCCTGTCTCAGGAGCAGTTCGAACAGGATTCTTGCATCAGATACATTATTATCCGACAACTTCGTCATATCATCTGTTTTTATCTTTACTTCTTTTATAGGCTCTTTTACTTCCATTCCCGATTCCTGATCTTTTTTTATCGCAATATCATCTATATTGCGAGTTAAAACTTCCGAAGGAAGTTTTTTTATTTCAAATTTCTCTATTAGCTCACCCATCTGCTTTTTCAATATTTTCCTCCTTTCCTCATCCGGGATTTGAACATTATCCTCTTTTTGGGTTTCCACCTGTTTCTTGGGATATCTCTGAATTACATCCTTTATCTGTTTTTCAAGAAGGTCTTTCCTGAATCCGGTTTCCACCCCGCTTATTGTTTTCTTGCCCGAATCAGAAACTATAATTTCCTTTAGGAAATTTTTCTTGTCAGATAGGGGCCCTTCAACCTTTATCTCCTCCTTAG
>JAKFXM010000120.1 GCA_021731385.1 Methanobacteriota archaeon | reverse complement strand
CCGAATCAGATGCGTGAACGATATTTGTAGTAATGTATGTCCCAAAATCACCCCTTATGCTCCCCATCTCTGCATCAAGGGGATTTGTTGAACCGATTATTTTCCTGACCAGTTTAATAGCATCATCATCCCCTATGTTCATATCCAAAACAGCAGCAGCAACGGGAGAGGAGGTTATATGCTGTATCAGATCGTTAAAAAAAGGCTTTCCTTTATGAACCGCGTAAAGGCGTTCTGCCCGATCTCTATTGACTTGTAATATCTTTAATCCCGCAATCCGGGTACCATATCTCTCAAACCTGCCAATAACTTCACCAATCAATCCCCTAGTTACCCCATCAGGTTTTATTAATACAAGTGTTCTCATTCTTTAGATTTTGCCTTTTCAGATTTTGTCTTCTTTTTTGTCACTTTTTTACTTTTCTTTTTTTCAGGTTTTTCAACCTCTTTCTCTTCTCTGGTTTCAACTGATTCTTCCTGAACCTTAGACATGGGTGCAGATTTTATCCTCACATTTTTCTCCACCCTATAGTCCTTTGTCCACTTGACCTTTCTCGGCTTTCTCTTTAATTTTAGGAGATTTTTCTCGCACTTTCTGGAACAGAAGTAAACTGCATTTCCTTTTTTTGTAACAAAAATTGTCCCTGTTCCCTTCTCAATGCGAGAACCGCAAAAACTACAATCCATAAACTAAACTACCTCCATTTTTTATCTATTTCGTCAGGGGTTTTGCCTCCCTCTCAGCCTCCTTAAGATCAAGGACATCACCCTCCCTTACAGGCGTTCGCACATTTCTTCGTATTACGCTGCCCTTTGTATTCCCCTCAAGGATCTTGCACATAACCTGTATTACCTCCCCATAGATTCCGGTTCTACCTATAATCTTAACTACCTGTGCTGCAACCATTTTGAATCCTCATGGGTTATTTTCTCAGTTCCTTGATCTTGGTTATAACCCCCGCAACCAAATCCTTTGCCTTCCCCTCCTCAACAATGCAGACAGCGGCAGTAGGTACATGAATTCCGACAGCCTCACCTATATCTGCCTTTGGTGCATAGAGATATGGAATGTTCTTTTCTTCACATATCATGGGTAGATGCATTACAATCTCTGGTGGGTTTACATCACTCCCAATAAGAACAATTTTTGCAATCCCCCTCTCAACAGCCTTTGTAACCTCGTTTGTTCCCTTCCTGACCTTGCCAGTATCTCTTGCGGTTTCAATTGCCTCCAATGCCTTGTCAAGAACATCTTTAGGCACTTCAAATTTCACATAATTCATTTTCTTACCTCCTTTTTAATCATCGGTATAATTAATTTTCAAGATAGATTAAAAGTCTTAATCCGAAATTCTCGGAATTTCGGAGCTCCGATTTTTTGCAAAAAATCGGATTAAAATATAGTATCTATTTAATAAATAGCATTTAGTTTCATGACTCTGAATTTCCAACGGGAATTCACATTACCTATGCCCGAAACAAAATTTCAATTTCCCGTTTTTTTCCTCAAGCCTGACAAATCCGAATCTTTCAAACGGGATACCCCTTTTAACTAATAAATTCTAGTTTTATTAATTACAATTATGATAAATAAAAAGATTAGAGAATGTTTGGATAATATCAGACATACCTATCACGCGCTTAGAGAGGAATTTAATGATAATATCACAGCAAAGGAGATTGAGGATGCACTCAAAAAGGGATTTGAATTAATTGAAGACTATCCTAATGATCCCCGAGGTCATAGTTGTCTTCTACTAACCCAGGTTAATGATAAACCAGTTCATATAGTTTGTGCGACTCATGAGGATGTTTTGGTGATAGTTACAGTTTATATACCAAAAGAGGGATGGAAAAATTATAGGGAAAGGAAATGAAAACCTGTTATACTTGCAAAGGAAAAATTTTAAAGAAGAATATTAGTGTTGAAGTCTCAGGTATAATGATTCAGGATATTCCGGTAGAGGTGTGTGAAAGATGTGGTGAGACATATTTTACAACATCTGCTGCAACATTTATCCAAAATGTAGCAAAATTTGTAGAAAGCAGAAAGAGGGAATTAATGCCAATACCTGCTTAGATTATGGTTATCTATGCCCGAAACA
This sequence comes from Methanobacteriota archaeon, assembly GCA_021731385.1. Lineage (GTDB taxonomy): Archaea > Altiarchaeota > Altiarchaeia > IMC4 > QMZM01 > JAKFXM01. Next base: position 3,693 of record JAKFXM010000120.1, on the reverse strand, counting down.
AAATTTCAATTTCCCGTTTTTTTCCTCAAGCCTGACAAATCCGAATCTTTCAAACTGAACCACATCACCTATTCCAATATTTCTGCAGTTTAATTCGCAGAATCCGGATATCAAACCATCGGGCATCAGGACATCTGCATTTGTATATTCATAAACCCACTGAATTTTTTTAACATCCAATCTCTTCTCTTCTAAATATTTCGCTGTTATGCTTTTTTTCTCAGGGCTGATTCCAAGAATTTCAACATTAAAGAGGTTCATTAATCTTACATTCTGGTTCATCTTTAATTCATTGAAATCCTGCCCTGATATGAAAAATTTTATATTGCCGGATTCGTCTTTCTTTAGGTGAAATTCCCTAAATCCCCTTTCCCTGAAATTCGGGTGCAATGGAAGTTTTACATTAATTTCATCCGTTGGGAAATCATGCACGATTAATCCCGCAGGATTATCGACAAAGAAGTATCTATTTGTCTCCTTATCAATAATCTTTCTGTTTTCAGCAAAGAGGTTCTCAAGACTTAAACTTATATCATTCTCGCTTATTCCAAGATTCAGCATCAGATTTCTTATTGCATCCGGTTTTATGCCCCTTCTCTCCAATGCCCTGACAGTAGGCAACCGGGGATCGTCCCATCCGGTGTATTCGCCACTTTCGATTGCCGCCCTGATTCTGCTTGTGCTGAATTTTCCGAATGTGGCTGAGCCCTTTGGGCTCAGACACGTGTCCGAGACTTTGTCTCGGCCACATTCCTCAACCCTTACCCTGCCCCAGTGCATTGTTACGGGATAATTCCATCCTAAGTATTCATAGACAAATCTCTGTCTTTTCTCAGAATCGGCCAAATCCTTTCCGCGGATTATATGAGTTACATTTAAAAGATGGTCCTCGATTGCGGATTCAAAATCAAGCATTGGCCATACGATAAATTTCCTTCCAACCCTGGGATGTTCTTCCCTCAGTATCCTGAATGCAACCCAGTCCCTTATGGCGGGGTCCTCATGCCTGATGTCAGTCTTTATCCTGAGAACACACTCTCCATCGCTGTAAGACCCTTTAAGCATGTTTTTCCAGAATTCAAGATTTTTCTCTGCCGGAATTTCCCTGTGGGGACATGCCTTCTTTGAGTCCTTTAATGCCTTGAAGTCCTCCCTTTTGCAGAAGCAGACATAGGCTTTACCCAATTTTATCAGTTCTTCTGCATAAGGGTAGTAATTTGAAATTCTTTCAGAAGCGATATAAACCTCATCGGGCTTTGCACCAAGCCATTTGCAGTCCTCTATGTACCATTCATAAGCCTCTAACATTGGTCTCTTTGTCTTTGGGTCCGTATCATCAAACCTCAGGATAAATTTCCCGTTGTATTTTCTGGAGAATTCAGAATTTATCACAATCCCTCTGGCACTTCCAATTGTTGGCGGCCCATTGGGATTCGGGGCAAATCTCATCACAACATTCTTTGGATTTCCTGAAAGTTTAAATTCTGTCATTTCGGGATTTAATCACCTTATTTCTGTATCAATTCGCTAATTTTCTGCTGCTTCTTTTCATTCAGAATTTCTTCTATTCTCTTTTCAGCAAGTTTAACATATTCCTCCTCTATGTCATAACCAACAAATCTACGATTTGACATCAAACAAGCAACCGCAGTTGTCCCGCTTCCTATGAATGGGTCCAAAACAACATCATTCGCAAAAGTGTAAAGTTTAATGCATCTTAACGGAAGTTCGACCGGGAATGGAGCAGGATGCCCTACTCTTTTGGCTGATTCTGCTCCAAAAGTCCATACACTTTTTGTTAGTTCTAAAAATTCCTCTCTGGTCATTGTGGCTGGCTTATCATCGTGGTTTGCTCTTGAAAACGATTCTTTTGAGAATATTAAAATATACTCGTGAATATCTCTTAAAACAGGGTTTTTTGCGGACAACCAACTTCCCCAAGCGGTAGATGGACTTGCTGTTGATGCTTTATTCCAGATTATTTCTCCTCTCATCAAAAATCCGATTTTTTGCATATCTTCGATAATGAAAGAATGAAGCGGGATATACGGTTTTCTTCCCAAATTTGCTATATTTATGCACGCCCTTCCCCCCGGAACAAGAACACGATGAACATCTTTCCATACTTTTTTAAGAAATTCCCTGTATTCATTCAAAGATAAATTTTCATCATATTCCTTGCCAACATTATATGGGGGTGATGTAACCATCAGATGAACACTATTATCTGGCAATTCTTCCATTCTATCGCCGGATTTACAAAATACTTGATTTATGTTTTTTTCATCTATTTTATTCTCCACAAAAACAACTTTCTCTTTTTCAGTTGGTAAACCCTCATAAAGTCGGCTATTATAAAATTTAGATGAATCATGGTTAACCCTTCCAGGAGAGCCGAACTTGCTCGTTTCCGTGCCGTTTTTCTTATTTATCATTTCTTTCCCTCATAAAATTTAGGAATTTTTCCGCTTTCTTTTCGTAAGTATCTTGCTTATTGGCAATTTCGATAAATTTGCCTAATTCGTTCTTTGACTTCATACCTGCAAAGAACATCATATCTTCTTTAAGCAAAGTTAAAAGCGGATTTTTGAAATCAGAATAAGAGTCAAATCGCAAAAATCCCTTTCCTTTTGTTGCTTTTACGTTTTCTCCATTATTATCTAATGGGGCAGGATTTAATGACCAGAAGCCTTGTATAATCCCATAATTTTTCAAATTGTCAACCTTTGGATAATAACCTTTGGCAATTGGTGTATTGCCTAAGACAATTATCGGAATTTTTGCGGATTCCAAAGATGAAATTCTGACTGTTATGCTTTTTCCAATTGCTTTAAGCATGCTGTCTGAACGCAATAAACCAGGATTTCCCTGATGCGTCTTAAAATCACCCAAACACTTTAATGTGAATTTAGAATTATTTTTGAGAAGTTCCCAATTCCACACAATAGACATCTTAACTTCAAAAATGGCAAGTATATCTTGTGGCTTTTGAACAACTGAATCAGTTTTACAGATTGCAACATCAGCAGGAGAACCCTTTGTTAATTCTAATTCTTCACAAACAATATTTCTTACCGCATACGCGTTTAATTCTTTTGCAATTTTACTTAAAATTTCCTGGGACCATTTTTCAGTATATGCCCCAATAAAAGCATTTCTGCTTTGCAGAGTAGTTTTTGCTCCCTTATAGTTTTTTGGCCAATACGCATAATACTCTTTATCTTTAGTTATATAGAACAATTGTTCTGGCGAAGCCACTTCTAACGATTTTATGAAAAAATCAGTCTCAGTTTCTTTTGCCCATAGATTACTTTCGCCCATTTTTTCTGTCATTTTGGGATTTATAAACTTAATATTACATATCTAATTACAGTTAATTATAGCAAAATGTATCCGTACATCATATTTCACACCGCGATGAGCCTTGACGGCAGGATTGGCAGGAAGAACGATGAAATTCTCTTTCTTGATGAATTATACAGGGATAAGATTTACTCTTTGAGGGAATCGGTTGATGCCATAATGCTGGATGTGGATACCCTAAAGAATGAGAATCCGGAGATTCTGGTCAGAAGGGATGCAAAAGCCCCTGTCAGGATAATTGTTGACAATAAGGCTGAAGTGCCATTTACTGCAAATGCATTGAAGGGCGATGTAAAAAAGATTCTTGTTGTCTCAAAAAGCGCACCAGAG
>JAKFXM010000089.1 GCA_021731385.1 Methanobacteriota archaeon | reverse complement strand
TAGTATATCTTTATTGCTTCTTCTAAATTATTGTCTATATTTAATTTTATTTTTTCGTTTTTTAGATATTCTGTTTTATCTAATGAACTTGATAATTCTTTTTGAGCGCATGTATCAATTTCTTCCGGACATTCGCCTTCTTTAAAATAGCCGCAGAATTCTTTTTTGATTTCTTCATTTCTCCAGCCCCAGCCGGTATCGCAGCCGCTGCCGCCCATAGCAATACCATAAGCCATTTTGTAAAAATCTATTTTCCATTCCCCGTTTTCTTTGGCGAAGAAAAACGGCCAGCCGGTTTTATGACTAAAATCGTCAAAGTGGATTATAGCTCTATCACCTTTTATCAAAACTTTATAAGTTTTATTTACAAGGCATTTTCTCTCATCCGCCATATTGGAGCAGGTATAATGCATTATTTCTCTTGATTTTTCGGTAATGATGGAGTTAGCTAAATCAATATCACAGTTTTCTTCGGCAGAAAGATATGTGTCAAAAACAGCTATTATTTTATCTAATTCTATAAATTTTCCTCCTTCTTCGTCATAATTATAACTTCCAACACATTTACTATCTTGGCAATTACAATCAGTGGGCGGGAGACATCCTAAGAATGTTCCGCAAAATATTGTTATAAAGCTAAATTTCTTAGCACCCTTTTCATTCAAACATCCGCAACTTTTAGAAATACAGTCTGAATTTTTAACGCAAGACACATATTCCGGATTTTTCGTAAGGTCAAAATCAATATTGGTACAAAATAATAACGGTATTATAAAAACATAAATCAGTAATAATGATATAACTATGATAAGTGCGACGATGCTAATTTTTTGCCACAACTTTAATCTTTGCCAAAAATTATGTGGCCGTTCCTGATTTTGTCCGAATTGGGATTGATTTTCGTTATTCATGTTAGTTATTTTTATTGTTTAAGTTCTAATAATTATTTCATTAAATCATCAATCCCAACGCCTAAAGCGTCGGCGATTTGTTTTAATGTTTCTACTCTCGGATTATAAGTTGCCCCTGATTCAATTTTAATAATCGTGTTATAGGTAATATCCGCCAATTTGGAAAGCTTATCCTGCGATATTCCTTTCTTTTTGCGATATTTCTATCCTTTTTTGTGCTTTTCTATCTCTTTTTGTGCAGCGTTTTGAATAGCGGATTGCATAACGGATAATGTTTCACTTACAGTAGGAGGTCTTCTTTCTTGAAAAGGAATATTTAAAAAATTTGCTATCCTTGCTCCAATATTTCTTTCATTCACTATTTGTTTTCCCATAACTTTCACTATCGAACTCCCAAGAGTTAAAGGAATTTCTTTGGCATTTTCTAATATAAACACCAAGTTATAAGAATATCCCTGTTCCCTGTAAACTTGTTGTAGTTCTATTGCTTTTACTTGGTTTAAAAGGTATTCATCAGCCCTCTTATTTATTATTGCTTTTGAGACAAATAACAATTTATTTGAAGCCTTGTCTAAAGAAATAGTTGTAACTTTTGCTACAAAAACAACAAATAACCCTAAAGCAATTCCTATAAACCCAGACCACAGAGGTGGTTGGTTTGTAAAAAAATCTGGCTTCAGAATTACTAAAAATCCCGCCAATGCAAATATCACACCAACAAAAAAAGCAAAAATATTTCTATCTTTAATGACCATTAAGTTTTGATCTTCTTTTAGGATTTTCATAATAAAGGTTGCTCAAAATACGTTCCTTGACATTCTGCTACTCCGAAATCGCCGCCCTCAGTTTTACATACATCACCACTGAGCGTTAATTTACAAGAAACATTACCGCTCGAAAAATTCCCTTTCTCCCATCTTGTCAGCATTTCTGTTAAATCATTCGTCTTAAATTTGCAAGTTCCTTCTCTGCCCTCAAGTTTTTTGTATATTTCCTTTTGCCGATCAACTACTTCTTGAGGGACACTTGCTGGAAATGTTAAATCTATCTTTTCTGTTCGTAAGTAAAAGCTACATTTGTCTACTTCACTACCTTTAATTTCAAAAAATGAAGTATTTGTTTGTTTTACTCCAAAAATATCAATTGTTGTGGTATTAACAAATTCTACCGGCTTACAACTTATCGCGGCTTGAATTAAACATTTAAGGTCTTGTTCAAATGTTGCCCTGGGTGCACCATATTTTACACTTGCAATACCACCAAATACCAGAAATTTAATGGAATTTCTGTTTAACAATCCTGCCAGTAATTTCTGCATTTTTCCTTAGTTTGTAATACCCCTCTAAAATCTCTAACCAATTTCCTTTTCTTCCTAATGACATCCTTATACACCTCTTCAGCCTTTCTCTTTCCCTTTTATTCATCCTAACTATACCCTGCATTTATCCTCACATAATCATAACCCATATCACAACCAAAGGCGGTTGCAGACTCATTTCCGGAATTAAGATTTGCTATTATCCTTATATTCCTGTTCTTAAGAATTTTTTGTGCGTCTTTAAGATTTTTCACCCTGCCCTGCTTAACTACAACTGCTTTCCTTTTGCCTGACTCAAAGAGAATATCAAGATTTTCAAATCTAAATTTTATCTTTGAGCCTAATGCAGATACAATCCTGCCCCAGTTCGGATTCTCGCCAAAGATTGCGGTCTTTATTAAAGGAGAAGTAACTATTGCCCTTGCTCCAATCCTTGCATCTTCCCTGTTTTTTGCGCCTCTTACCTCAACCTCTATTAATTTTGTTGCCCCTTCCCCATCTAATGCTATCATCTTTGCCAGTTCCTTTGCTGAATAATTCAACAATCCCTGAAAATCGTCAAAATTGCATTTCCTTGTCCTGTCAGACATCAGTAAAACAGTATCATTTGTGCTCATATCCCCATCTACAACAAGCATGTTAAAACTGTCTTCAACTGCGTGGTTTAATGCAGTCTGCAATTTCTTTCTGTCAAAGTCTGCATTTGTAGTCATGAAGCAGAGCGTTGTCGCCATGTTTGGGGCAATCATCCCGGCACCCTTTGCAATCCCACCAACCTTTATCCCCCTGTATTCAACTGAGATCTCCTTTGGGAATGTATCCGTTGTCATTATAGCCTTTACAGCCCTTTTGCTTCCCTCAGGAGATGATGAAAGCCCCCTTGCCGCCATCATTGTCAGGTCAGCAATCACCTTCATATCCACTCTTTTCCCTATAATCCCTGTAGATGCCACCCCAATGTTTGCAGGATTAATATTTAGTTCCCTGCCTGCAATTTTGCACATATCCTCTGCATCCCTTATCCCATCAGGAACACAGGCATTTGCATTTCCGGAATTTGCGATTATCGCATTTAATCCACCCTCAATCTTTCTCTTTGTAACACTAATCGGGGCAGCCAGAATGCTGTTCTTTGTGAAAACGCCAACAGTATCGCAGACCCTCTCGTTGGAAATAATTGCAATACCATATTTACCCTTTCTGACTCCATTTGCTCTGAAGTTATTTATGCATATCCCGGAATTTGTTTTTCTGAATTTTCCAGTTTTCATTTGATTAATTGAATTGGTTGTATTACTAACTTCCAACTAGAAAGTAAATTACCTCAGACACATCAACCTTCATTAAAGGTTGTGGTGTAGATTCTTTCCGCCTTGAACGGCTGATACTTAATCCCGGTAGCTTTGAAGAATTTGGAAAACCATTCGTAATAATGAAGCCTCAGACTGTGCAGAAACACAATAAGGCCCTCGAGTACCATTATTGCTATTGTCCCCAATACAACGACCAACAGGTAGAGCATCATCCCAACTGCCGGAATTTCCATGAACATCTCCGCAACTGCGAATAATGCCAGGAATAAACCGGCATGGACAAGCGCAAGCGCAAATATCCTGCTGTAAGATATGGTATTTGACAGAAAGAGCAGGAGTGTGTCGAAGACCTCAAAGCCGCCCTCACTCAATAATGCCGGAATCTCCTTTATTGATATATGCCGAAGATGCTTGATTACGCCTGTAAAGAGTATTATCAGAATAGGAAGAAAGGAGGCAAAAGCAAGTATTTGAATGTTTGATATCCACTCTGCAATGTTTAGTCCATATATGGTAATAAATGCCACAGAACCATAGTAAAACCAAAGTTTTGTAAATGGTTCAAGAAATGCCTCTTTGATATCACCCTCAGAAACCATATTTATAAACTTCATAATCAGACCTATACCTACATGGATTATCCCAATGTAAATTGCAATACTAAGGAAGTCCATTGGACTGTGCATGGGATTTATCCACTTCTCATCCAGAATTACACCGCCAAAGACTTTTTCCTGTTCCCTAGGTCCGACACCAAAGAGGTCGCCATACATAAATCCGAAGAATGTCGCAAATATTCCGCAGGCGATAATAATAATCCCGAGACTTTTGACAGATTTGCTCTTTCTTGCAAAATATGCAATTACCAGACCCAATAGGATTAAAATTACGCCCTGTCCCGCATCCCCGAACATCATTCCAAAGAACAAAGGGAATGTAAATGCCAATAAGGGGGTAGGATCAAGTTCCTTGTATGAAGGGAGCCCGAATGTTTCCGTAATAACCTCAAATGGCTTTATGAGTTTTGAGTTGTCAAGACATGTTGGTATGACCTCATCTTCTTTTTTTGGCTCGATAATCTTGACTACGGAATTTCCCTTAGAAGTTTCTTCTATGATTGCAACCAATTCATCTGCCTTCTTTTTCGGTACCCATCCCTCAATTACCGATACACTCCCGGTTTTTCCGATCATATTACCAAGTTCTGCAACATCCTTCTCTATCTGGACGATTTCCCTCACGGCAAGTATATTTTTACCGTATTTCCTGGCATCGGTTAATTTTTCCTGAAGGGTGTTCTCCTCCCTTTCGATTTCACCAAGTCTCGAATTCACACCTTCCAAATTTCCAACTTTTCCACCCACGAATCTTTCAAATTCAATGCAGGAAAGTATGTAGTCGATTTTCTCCTTATCCCCCTTTAATGTTGACAGAACTATCGGAATTTTGCCGTCTCTCTCAGAGCCTTCCTTAAGGATGAATTCGCCTTTTATATCCCCCAAAAGATTCATTAAACGCTCTCTGTCATTTATCAATCCTGCAACAGTGTAGAGAAATTTTGAATCCCCTATCAAGGGGGGTTGAATCCTCATATCATCCAAACACCGAAGTTCGAATCTTTCTCTCTTAAGAACTGAAACCTCCTCATGCAGTTTCTCTATCTTCTCGACTGTGGGTATGACTATGCCCTCTATTTCGCTCATGGATGTTTCAACATTATCCAGATGTTCCCGGGATTGCTTTCCCTCAAGAGAAATTTTCTCAGGGCAGTATTTTAGTGAACCAAACATATCCCTCTCCTCGGAGATATCGAGAACATCGATCAGGTAATAAATCCTCCTCAAAAGGTTTGAGCATTGCTCAATTCTCTTTTCATTTACATCCGGGGGTAAATCATTCAGTTCCTCCCTCACATCCTTAATCTGAATACTGCCAACCCTGCCGAATTCCTTCAATACCTCCTCAGTATAGTCCTTCAGGACAATTACCCGGACCTTTACCATCTCTGCTGATCTGAACATTCTAATTTTAATTTTGGTTCTTTTTCTTTTGCGAATCCAAACACTTTTCTTTAGAAAAGAAAAGGGTTTGGGCCCGGACCTTTACCATATTCGCCGGCTTAAACATCTTATTGAATATTTCTACCAAAAAATTTCTTAATATCATTCACAAACAACTTTACATTTTTTATTTTTTGTAATGCCTCCCACACATCTTTTTTAGTAAATGACCAATATTCATGAGCAAATAGATTTCTATAAGTCACTAACTCAGAC